>JBKJVI010000160.1:0-10916 GCA_046590225.1 Gaiella sp.
TCGCAATTCCCGGCAGCGGCGTTCGGAGGATAACTCTTGTCGCGGTCAACGGGGCGCTCCCGAGGTTCAACGGTGCCCTGCTCGATGGTTGGTCACAAGGCGGATCACTCTACGGCGGACCGCCGCTCGTCGAGATCGACGGTTCGGCCGGAGCCCCATTAACAAATGGACTCGTTGTCGGCTCGACGGGTGCGGTTGTTCGGGGTTTCGTGGTCGGTGGGTTCGATGGGTATGGCATCTACGTAGACGCCCGCGACGCTCAACTGCAGGGCAACTACATCGGAACCAATGCGACGGGTACGACGTCGCACGCCAACGCAGGTGGCGGGATCTACGTGAACGACACCGGCGGTGCGGTGATCGGGGGGTCGACGTCAGCGGCACGAAACGTCATCTCGGGCAACCTGGGCGACGGCATCAGGCTCGACCCGGGTGAGGTCTCAACCGTGCAGGGCAACTACATCGGCGTCGGGGCGGACGGAACCACAGCCCTCGGAAACGGCAACGCGGACAACGTTGCCCACGGCGTCAATCTTCGCAGCAGTTCGAACGATGCGTTGATAGGCGGGCTCGGCGTCGGGCAAAGGAACATCATCGCCAACAGCTCGGGCGCAGGGATCAGTTTCGACGGTGGCGGAAGCTCGCGCTTCCAGGGCAACTCGATCCACGACAACGTCGGTCTCGGCATCGACCTCGGTGCAGACGGCGTGACGCCGAACGACCCGTCCGGCTGTCCCGCCGTGGTAGGGGACAGTGATACAGGCCCCAACGGGCTTCAGAACTTCCCGTTGATCTCATCTGCGACGGTGTCCGGTTCGCAGGCCACGATCGGCTACTCGATCGACACGCTGCCCGGGACGTACACGGTTGAGTTCTTCGCCAGCACGACGGCCGATACAAGTGGCTTCGGCGAGGGGGCGCGGTACCTCGGCGCGGACACGATCACCGTCTCGGGTTGCGGCCCGAAATTGGGCAGCGTCACACTGACGCCGTTGGCGCCCGTGCTGCCCGGCGAGGCGATTACCGCGACCGCGACCGACGCCACGGGCAACACATCGGAGTTCTCGCAGAAGGTCGCGGCGAGCGCGGGCGGCGCCGGGCCAGTCACGATCACGCCCGTCGCCGACACCTTCGTAACGGAAGCCGACGCAACGTCTTCTCACGGGGCCCTCGATACGTTTACCGTGTCGCCCGCGCCGTCCAACTCTTGCGGAGTCGCGGGTCCGGCGTACGGCCTGCTGAAGTTCGACCTCTCGGAGATCACCGTTCCGGCCGGCCAGGCGGTGCTAGGCGCCCGCCTCGAGCTGACCGCGGCCGGCGGGTTCGCCGACGACGGCGATCCTGCCCACTACGCTATCCGCCTTTACGACGACGGCTGGACCGAAGCGGCGACCTGGGCTCTGCGGCCGAACGACGGCATCGTGCCGGGTTCGAGGTCTCCGTTTGCGGAGCCGACCGTCAACGGGACGCTCCTCGGCGGCTCGACCGACGTGCTCGGCGTCGCCGGTGCGTTCAACAACAACTGCGGGGCAAACAGTGGTGCTCCAGCGGTTCGCGTGTTCGAGGCGCCAACCAACCGGCCCGAAAACTTCGCCTCGGCGATCAGGCAGAAGCTGCAGGGCAACCCCAAGCTGCTCTCCCTCGAGATATGGAGCCAGGCTTGTGGCACCGCCACGACCGTTGCATGTTCTTCCGGAGGCACGAAGGGGCACCTCCTGAACTACTTCTCTAGCGAGGCGGCGAATCCGGCCGTCCGGCCGCGGCTCGTTGTGACGTTCGGGACGGCGCCAACGACTGTCGACTCGCTCACCCTCACCGCCGACAACCCGGACACGCCTGCCCTGAACGACGCAGTTGCGCCCGCAGGCGCGGCAAAAGTTCGGCTCGCAGACATCCCGCCGGCGGCGATCCTCGACGCGAGCCGCATCGTGTCGGCCGGCGTCAACGACACACCGCTCTCGAACATCCCGCTTGCCAACACGCCGCTCGCGAACACGCCGCTCGCAAACGTGCCGCTCTCGAACATCGGGTTCGGCGACGTGTCCGGTCTCCTGAACACGATCGTGCTCTCGGATCTCCCGCTCAAGCGCGCGCGCGGGTGGGACGCAATCATCGACCAGTGGCAGACCGACAACACCAAGACACTTGCCTCTCGGCAGTTGCAGCAGTTGACCCTCGGCGATCTCTACAACCTGAGCCCGCGCCCGAAGCAACTCGACGGTTCCTCACCCGGGCAAATCACCCTCGACGATCTCGATCTGACGAGCAGCCCACTCGGCCGCCTCAGCGCGCTCGACGTGATTCTGGGAACGACGCCGCTCGCCGATGTGAACGTTCCCGACCCGGCACCGACGGCGAACCAGACCACGCTCGATGCGTGGTGCCACATCCTCGCGGCACCGCCGATTTCGTGCATCAACGGGGCAGCTGACCTCGCCGGAGCATCCGTGCTCTCGACGGCCCTCCGTGGGGCGCCGCTCTCGAACACGCCGCTTTCGAACACGCCGCTTTCGAACATCCCGCTCTCGAACATCCCGCTTTCCAACACGCCGCTTTCCAACACGCCGCTCTCGAACATCCCCCTCTCCAACACGGGGCTCTCCGGGATCCCGATCGCGGACGCGCCGCTCTCGAACATCCCGCTCTTGAACATCCCGCTCTCGAATACGCCGCTTGCCAACGTTCCACTCTCGAACACGCCGCTCGCAAACGTGCCCCTCAGCAACATCGACCTCGTCCGATTCCCGCTATCCAACATCCCACTCGCGAACACGCCGCTCGCGAATGTGCCGCTTTCGAACACGCCGCTTTCGAACACGCCGCTTGCGAATACGCCGCTCGCGAACACGCCGCTCTCGAACATCGACATCCGCACCTTCCCGCTGTCGAACGTGCCTCTCGCGAACGTGCCCCTCGCCAATACTCCGCTCGCGAACCTTCCACTGGCGAACGTGGCGAACCAGCAAGCCCTTCTTTCCGCGACGTGTACCACGACGCAACTCGCCGGCTGCACGCTCAAGCCGGGCCTCACCTGGGGAGATCTCTTCCTTGCGCTCAAGCAGGACACCAACATTCCCGTTGCTGGTCTCGTCACTAGCTTCCAGGTGCAAAATGCACTTGGCGGTATAAGCTTTGGCGACCTAGTTGCGGGCTACACCCAGACGACCGGGCTGCCGCTCGCTCAGGTCGTCGAGTTCTTCTATACCGAGAACGCCGCACTTCTCAACGGGATCACGCTCGGTGACTTCCTCTCGAGCCTCAACCTGCCGATCTACGGCGCCTATCTCTCCGTGCCCGGCTTGCAGACGTTCCTGGGTCAGAACGCCGTCGCCAACCTCACGATTGCGGAGCTGCTCGCGATTGTCGGCACGAACAACTTCACCCTCGCCGATCTCGTCGCCCTTCTTCTCAAGTCCGACTCGCTCGGGTGGGAGAAGCTCGACCTGACGACGGCTCGCGTGCAGGAGCTGCCGTCGACCGAGGGCGGCAGGCTCTCATTCCAGGCACGAATTCACGTAGGGAGCCCGGGCAATGCGGGCGGCCAGACGACGCCGACCACGTTCGAGGTCGCCCTGCCCGACGGGTACCGATACGTCAAGGGCTCGTCGGCCCTCGAGGGCACTCCCGTTTCCGATCCGGTGAGTGTCGGGCAACAGTTGACCTGGGTCGTCCCAATCAAGCCCGACACCGACGCGCAGACGCTGACGTTCACCGCCGTTCCCGGGGTCAAGACAGGCCCGGCGGTCGTGGGTCTCGCCGCAACGCCCGAGGGCGGGGCCACGTTCACGGCGGCGCCGACATCGGTCACGACCGGAGACACCTTCGAAACCAATAACACGCCGGGTCAGGCCGCGCCAATCGGGGCCGACGCGTTCTACCTGTCCTTCCTCACGAGCGCTCCCGACAAGGACTTCTACTCGTTCCCGGTTCCGCCAGCTGGGACGCGCGTCACGTTCCGGCTCAGCCACGTACCGGCCGATTACGACCTCGTGGTCTACGGTTCGAGCGGCCAGGTGCTCCGGCCCGCACCCGCCGGAACGCCTCCGCTCGACGGAGCGCCGCTCGCCGACTCTGCGCCGACGCTCACCAACACGACCGACGCGCTGACACCGCAGCCGCTCGACGATATCCCGATCGAACAGGGTCTGCCCGTCGTCGGCATCTCGAGCCTGCGAGGCACCGAGGACGACGCCGTGACCGTGATCTCCGACGGTGGCTCGGGCGTCTACACCGTCCAGATCACCGGGTACAACGGCGCCGCGAGCATCGAGCCGTACATGCTGCGCGCCGAGACCGCTGCGCCGCCCGTGTCGCGGAGTTGCGACGCCCGGGTGTTCGACGGCACACCGACGCGGGCGACGGCGCTGATTCCGGTGGGCACGTCCGTTCCGGTCGGCGTCAACACCGTGTTCCTCGTCAACCGGGAGCAACTGACCGGTCTCTACACGAACGGCGACTCGACTATCGACGCAATCAAGGCGAAGCTCGGCGCTTACGAGCAGCTCGGCTATCCGGCAGCGATCCTTCAGGTCGACGCTGACACAGCAGTGCACAACGCGATGACCGCCTGGAACGCCGATCCGTGCTCCACGGGGCTCGCGAACGGTGCGGTCCGCGCGATCGGCGTCGTCCTCGACACGTTCAGAGCCGACAACCCGTTGGTCACGAACGTCGTCATCGTCGGCGGCGATCCCGTGATCCCGCAAGCACGCCTCGACGACCTCACGACCTCCGCGAACGAGAAGGGCTACGCGTCGACCTTCAGCGCAACGTCGGAGCTCGGCTCGCGGCTCGCCGCAGGCAAGATGCTCTCCGACGACCCCTACGCCGACGTTGACCCGGTGCCGTTCTTCAACCGGCAACTGCACGTTCCCGACCTCGCCCTCGGTCGCCTCGTCGAGACCCCCGACGACATCGCTCGCCAGGTCAATCGGTTCGCGGACTTCGGCGGCACGCTCGACGCGAGCACGGCGCTCACGACGGGCTACGACTTCCTGACAGACAGCGCCACGAAGATCGACAGCACGCTCGCAGGCCGTGTCGGGGCAGGAAGCGCTACGAACCTGATCAGCCAGATCTGGACGAGCAGCGATCTCGCCGCCAAGATGGCTCTGCTCCCCTCCATCACTTCGATCAACGCGCACGCCTCGCACGACGCATTCGGGCCGCCTGCGAGGACGAGCCCACGGTTCACCATTGGGGATCTGCCCGCGCTCGGCACGCTCGCCACTCAACCGTTCGACCGCAAAGTCATCTTCAGCGTCGGCTGTCACGCAGGCCTCTCGGTCAGTGACGTCGTGCTTCGCGGCGCAGCAAACAACGCGGACTGGGCGCAGTCGTTCTCGCGGCGGGGAGGCACGTACGTGGCCAACACCGGATACGGCTACGGCGATACGGATGTGATTGCCTACTCGGAGGACATTGCCGCGGTGTTCGCATCGAATCTCACCGGCGGGAAGACGGTCGGCGCAGCGATGGCATTCGCGAAGCAGGAGCACTTCGGCAATCTCGGCGTCGTCTCGGTGTACGACGAGAAGAGTTCGGCCGAGATGACGCTGTATGGCCTTCCGATGTGGCGGTTGCCCTCGTCGACCGTTGCGCGCACTCTGGGTGCCCGCACGGCCTCTGTTAGCACGTTGGGCCTCGCAAGCGCTCCTGCGTCGGTCGCAAGCCCGCTGGCACAGCTCCGCGTCGCGACCCAAGCGAGCCTGGCAGCCCAGAACCTGGCCGCGGCGACCGTCACCGACCCGGTCAGCGGCCTCGAAGGCGAGTCCTTCGACGTGACGCCGTCGTTCACGCAAAAGACCTCAGCGGGTGGACGTGGCACCTACCTCGAGGGAGACGACGGCGTCCAGGTCACGCATCTGCGCCCGATCCAGCCGAAGACGGTGATCAAACTCGCCGCGATCGACGCGCACGGGGCGCTGATCGATCATCTGTCGTCGTCGGATTCGCCGAACGTCGACCCCGTGTTCGCCCGTCCGATCGTCGACTCGAGCGCGATCGAGCCTGAGCTTCCGTGGGACGGCGTCGGGTTCCCGTCGAAGATCCAGACCGTGACGACGCTCAAGACCGCCCTCGGCACCGAGCAGCGCCTCGTCCTCGTGACGGGTCAGTTCTCCGGCGACGGCACCCTGGATGCGGTCGGTGTGGGCGTGCAACGTCGCTTCAGCTCGATCAAGGGTCTCGTCTACCGTTCGTCGAGCGACGACTACGCGCCCGCCACGTTCAACCGTGTCGAGGCCGTCAAGGCAGGCGGCTTCGTTCGCTTCTCCGTCTCCCTCGACGAGAGTGCGACGACCATACCCCGCGTGCTCGTCGGCTACCTGGAGGACGGCGCGAGCGGCTGGACGTTCGTCGACCTCGGTGTTGATCCGGCCGATGCGAGTCGCACGACGTGGACGCGGACGATTGCCTCGACCGCCACGCGCCTGCAGTACTTCATCCAGTCGGTGGACGAGCACGGCAACGTCGGCATCACGACGAACAAGGGTTTCTTCTACGCCGGCGCTGCCGTCCCGCCACCGCCACCCGGCAGTGTGGTACCGCGTCTGAACGGGCTTGCGCCGCCCAGTGACCCGACGTTCATGACCCCCGTAACCGTGTCCGGTACGGGCGCGAACGGAGTCACGGTGCAGATGAGCGTCGACGGCAGTCCCTTCAGCTCCCAGCCCGTCGTCGTGACGGCCTCGGGAGTGCACACGGTCATCGTCGAAGGAAGTGACGGCAGCCGGGCCGAGACAGCGTTCGTGATCGGCGTTCTCGACGCAACCCCACCCGTCGTGACGATCGTCAGCGGGCCGCCCGAGGGGTCACTCTCCAAGGTGACCGGCCAGACCTTCGGCTTCTCGGCCAACGAGCCCGCTTCGTTCGTCTGTCAGATCGACGCCGGTGGGTTCGTTCCGTGCTCGTCGGCTCGCACGTACACGGGGCTGAGCGACGGAGCACACGCGTTTACGGTCAAGGCGACCGACGCGTCAGGCAATCCGAGCGAACCGGCGGTGCGGAGTTGGACGATCGACACCGTGCCCCCGCAGATCACAATCACGACGCCGCGGGCCGATGGAACGCTTGTCGTTGTGCAGGGAACGACGGTTCCGACGTCCTTCACGTGCACTGACACAGGGGCGGGCGTTGCAGATCCGCCGACCGGCTGCACCGGTGCCGGCACTCTCGAAACCGCGACAGCGGGAAGCATGACGTTCGTCGTGAGCGCGACCGATAAGGCCGGCAACACGTCGACCCAGTCCGTCGCCTATCGCGTCAAGAGCCCGACGGTCCTGACGCTCGGCGCCCTGGCTGCGACGACGAACGGGACACCGACCTTCGCGGGCACCGCCGGCACCGACGCGACGGATGCTGCGACGGTCACGGTCAAGATCTACGCCGGCGCAAGCGCCACCGGGACGCCCGTCGCGATCTACGCCGCGGGGCGCGGAGCGGGAGGCGCCTACAGCGTCGTGGCGAGTCCTGCGCTCGCGAGCGGCTCCTACACGGCGCAGGCCGAGCAGGCAAGCGACATCGCCGCGCCCGTCAAGAGCCTCGCAAGGTCATTCACGGTCGACGCGACGCCGCCGACGGTCGTCTCTGTCAGCCGCGTCGGTGCGAGCCCGACGAACACGGCGAATCTCCAATGGACGGTCGTCTTCAGTGAATCGGTCTCCGGCGTAGACCCACTCGACTTCTCGCTCGCGCAGACGGGCATATCGGGAGCAGTCGTGAACTCTGTCGTGGGCTCCGGGAGCTCCTGGACGGTAACGGCGTCGACCGGAACCGGCAGCGGCACCCTCGGCCTCAACGTCGCCGACAACGACTCGATCCTCGACCAGGTCTCGAACCCGCTCGCGGGAGCGGCGAACGGCGGCTTCACCGGTCAGGTCTACGCGATCGATCGTGACGCCCCGAGAGTTCTGTCAATCGTGCGCGCCGGGCCGAACGTCCTCGTGAACACCGGTCCGCTCACGTGGACGGTGACGTTCAGCCGCGCGGTCAAGGGCGTCGCAGCGGGCAACTTCGGGCTTGCACTGACTGCAATCGGTGGGACGTCACCAACCATCACAACCGTTTCGCCGACGGCTTCCACCGTGAGTACGACCTGGACCGTCACGGCCGCGACGCCGGGTGCCACTGGAACGGGCGGGTCGAGCATCGGCCTCAATCTCGTGGCCGCAACCGGGATCCAGGACAGCATCGGGAACGCGCACACCGGAGCCCTTCCGTTCGTCGGTCAGATCTACTCGTACGACACGCTCCGGCCGACCGTGCTCTCGATCACAGCCCTCGACCCGAGCCCGACAAACGCTGCATTTGTGCGCTGGAGCGTCGTCTACAGCGAACCAGTGACCGGGGTGACGACCGCCGCGTTCGAGCTCGCAAACAGGTCGGGAGTGAGCGGAGCGTTCATTTCGGCGGTTACGCTTGTCAACGCCACCACCTACACCGTGACGGCCTCGACGGGATCAGGGAATGGGAAGATGTCGCTCAAGGCCGACGACGACGGCAGTGTCAGGGACCTCGCCGGGAACAGAGTCAGCAACGAGCCTGTCGGCGGCGAGTACGTCATTCGCAAGACGCTCACCGGTATGGTCGTCTTCGTTCGCGGCACCGGCCTCGGGAACCAGGTGATGTTCGTAGACCCGGCCGTCGGTGGCCCACAGGTGCTGTGGAGCAGCGCGGGTTCGATCGTGGAGCAGCCGGCGCTCTCTCCCGACGGCGCCGCCGTCGCCTTTGCGCGCAGGTCGAGCGTCACCGGGAACCGCGAGATCGTCCTGATCGACTCGGTCGGCGGCAACCTCAGGACCCTCGCCACCACCGGCGACAGTACGGCGCCGGCGTGGGGCAAGCCTTCCACCACGGGCGGCGTGCCTCGCATCGCCTTCCAAAGCGTGCGAACGACGGCGCCGACGACCAAGGGAATCGACGTCTACACGATGCCCGCCACGGTCGGCGGAGCCCAGACGAACGTCTCGAACGCAACCGGCGATGACGTGACGCCCGCGTGGTCACCGGACGGCGCGCGCATCGCGTTCTCCTCCAGCCGCTCGGGACAGTTCGAGATTTACACGATGGCCGCCGTCGGAACGGGTGTCATCCAGCTGACGAATGACAAGAAGACGGATATCGAGCCCTCGTACTCGCCGGACGGGACAAAGATCACCTTCTCCAGCAACCGCGCGACGGCCGGCACTATCAACGGCCAGGAGATCTACGTCATGGGCTCGGCGAACGGCAACTCACAACTTCGCCTTACGACGATCGCAGGTGACGAGACGGCTCCGATCTACGTCTCGGCCACGCGGATCGTCTTCGCGTCCGCCGGTTTCGGCGGCGGGGGCCTCGCCTACATCACGCCCACCGGCGGTGCCGTCACGAAGACGCCGGGCACGTCAACCGGCGACCGGCAGCCAGGGTAAGAAGCCGCCGACGCGCCGACGCTACCGCCGCTCGGCAACGATCGCGGTCGCGGAGTCCATCGCTGCCGGATGCCCGGTGAGCACCTCAAGGAACGGCTCCTTCTCGAGCGAGTAGAGCTTCACGTCCGACAACGCCGCAACGGTTGCCGTGCGCGTGCAGTCGTGCAGCAACGCGATCTCGCCGAAGCCGTCGCCGCGCGTCAGCACGTTGACGCGCGTCCCGTTAAGCACGACTCCGAGTGCACCCTCCGCGATCCCGTAGTAGTGCTCGCCGTCCCCGCCGTGGGTGACGATCGCCGTTCCGGCCGGCGCCTCCAGTGGCTCTAGGCTTCGGGCGATGCCCTCGAGCGACGGCGGCGAGAGCGCCGAGAACAGGCGCAGCGACCGCAGCAGGCCGATCTCCACGATCGGCACCTTAGCCGACGCGTCGAGCGCGAAGAGTCGCCTCCCGATGAGGAGCGCCAGCACAGGGAGGAGGAGGCCGGTGCCCACGATCGCAGCTGTCGTCCCACCGAGATGCACGAGGAGGGGCGCGAGCATGGCGCCGACTGCAATCCCCGCGCTCATCAGGCACTCGAGCACCCCGAACACCCGCGCCAGCACCTCGGGTGGCGCGGTGCGCTGCAGGAGCGTCCGACCCGAGATGTCGAAGAGGCTGTGCGACGCGCCGGCGACGACGAGAAGGAGCATTGCCGCGATGACGGTGGAGAGCAGCGCCATGAGGATGAACGCCGTCGCCCAGACCGCGAGGGCAAGCACGATTGCGGGAATCAGGCGCGCCCGTCCGACGAGCGTCGCGGTGACCGCGATTGCGAGCGCCCCGCCAAGGCCGAACGCCGCGTTCAGGTATCCCGCGCCCCCGTTGCCCATCCCGAGCACGCTCACTGCAAGTACGACGTAGAGAACGTCCAGCATCCCGAGCGCCACCTGCTCCGCACCCAGGATCCCGACGAGTGTCCGGGCAGACGGCTCGCGGATGACGACCGAGAACCCCTCGACGAGCTCCTTCTTGACGGTCGCACCCGATGCGGGATTGGCGGCCGGCCCGGCGATCGTCATCACGAGCACCGCTCCTCCGAGCACGGCCGTCCCCATCACGAGAAACACCCAGCCCGGACCGGAGACAGAGAGGATGAGTCCGGCGATCGCCGGGGCGATCAAAATGCTGGTGCTCTCGTTCCACCCGGAGACGACGTTTGACGCGGTCAACTCCTCGGGTGTGCGGCAGAGCCCCGGGGTGAGCGCCGCCATCGTCGGCCGCGTCATCGTCGTGGCCGTCGCGGCAACCGCAGCACAGGCATACGCGAGCGCTGCGGGGCCGTCGAGCAGGAGCACCGCCGCGGTGGCGCCCATCGCCGATGCCTGGACGAAGTAGCCGAGCGTCAGCACGCGAGCAGGGCGGTAGCGATCCCCGAGAACGGACGCGAAGGGGGCGAAGATGGTTGCCGGAATCATCTGGATCAGGGCGACGAAGCCGGCGGCGGTCGCGCCGCCACGGCCGTA
>JBKJVI010000197.1:0-6879 GCA_046590225.1 Gaiella sp.
CGCATCTGTGCAGCCACCGCGTCGGCAATCTCGGCGCGACCGTAGCCGACGTTTGCGTACCAGAGGCCTCCCGTCGAGTCGATGTAGCGGTTGCCGGCCTCGTCCCAGAGATGGCAGCCCTCGCCGCGCTCGAGGATGAGCTCGCCGGAGGCCTGCACGGCGTGCATGTCGGCGACGGGGTGCCAGAAGCGGGTCACGGTGCCATCGTAGGGGACAGGCGCATGCCTGTCCCGCTTCACCGCTGCGCGGCGTTCATGGAGGTCCTGTGACGGAGCCGCGGCGGGTATCGAGACGCGCACCCGGGCAGGCTCCCCAATAGCCACGGCTGGCCTGTCGCGCCTCGTCGACCGCGTCGAGGAGAGCCCTCGCGAACCGGCCCCGATCGCCCCGGAAGAAGTACGGCGAGGCAGCTCCCTGGCGCACGAGGGCGACGTTGACGTTTGTTCCGCCGACAAGGACGTAGCGCAGCTGGCGTCCATACCTGTCGATCGCGTCGAGCTTGGGATCGCGGACCAAGGTGATGCGGGTGCCCGGCGGCGTCAGCTTTCGCAGGGCGCCGAGCGCAGCCTTCCCGAAGCAGTCGCCGTGGAGCTCCGGCGCGTCGATCTGGACGAGGCGGATCTTTCGTCCGGCCGTCGTGCCAAGCGTGTCGCCGTCGCTCACGCGCGAGACCGTGACCGTCTCTCCGGCGCCGCCGGCGGTCGTCGCAGGGGGCGCGGGCGAGGTGGACGTGGTTGTGCATCCGGCTGCGGCGAGGAGGACGATTGCGGTCGCGGCACTGCGCAACCCGCCCGACCGGCTGAAGCCGGCCACGAGCGGCGCGGCCCTAATCGACCGGCACCCAGACGAGGCGAACGTCCGTGATGCGCACGTCGGTCGCCTCGAGACGGATCGCGACCGGTTCGACCTCCTCCGCGACCGCTCGCCACTTGTCGTCGATCGCAGTCACCTCGTCGATGATCTCCTGCTCGAGTCCGGCGAGATCGTCCGTCGTCTGTTGCACCTTTGCCTCCGCGGTGTCCCGCCTCGCAGATGACGTCGCGGATTGGCCGTGCTTCGATGCAACCGAGCCGACGGCGTTCGTGATCGAGCGGGCGCTGCGCCTGCCGCCGAAGAGCGCCCCGAGTACTGCACCCGCTCCGGTGATCATCTCGTTCGCCTGCCGCGATTTCGTCTGCGTATCGAACTCCTCTACCCGGCGGTGCGCGAGTGCAAGCGCGTTCTCGAGACGATCCTTCTTCGCCTCGAGCCGTTTCGTGAGCTTCACGGCCTCCTCGTCGGCCTTCGCCTGCCCGGCCTCGTCGCAGCGCACAAGGAACGCATCCTCGGTCTCCCCGGGTCGTGAGGTCAGCTTGAGCGCTCGATTTCGGAAGATCTCGAGCGCGCGGTTCGCGACGAGGCGAGCCTGCACATCCTTCGTCGCCTGCGTGAAGAACTTCGCCTCGCCGACGGGAGCGGTGGGCAACACGTAGGCGGCGCCTGCAGGTACTTCTGTCCTGAAGTCGCGGTCTTCGAAATCGACCACGGTCTCTGCGTCGAGATCGAAGCCTCCGTCGAGCGGCCCGTAGAGCGCCTCGAACTCCTGCGCCTCGTCAATGCCGGCCGCCGTGTCGTCGTACCGGAGCGAGACGCGGGTTGCGACGAAGGCGTGCAGGCTCGTCGCACCGGCGGCAGCCCCGACCTGCGCAGCCCAGGGAGCGGCGGGGTCGAGGTAGGAGACGCTCACGCCGGACGCAACGGCGGGCGCGACCGAGGTCTCATCTGCGGCGAGCGGCGCGGTTTCGGTTGCGGCAGCGGCGTGCACCTCGACTGGCCGGGGAGCAGCGCTCATCAACCGCTCCACTTCTTCCTTTGTCAGGGGCCCGCGGAGGAACGACATCGCCCACCGCGTCGCGAAGACCCGGGGTGGCCCGCCCTTCGCGGAAACGAGCATGAACTGGCGCTTCTGGAGCGCACCGATCGAAGCATCGAGCGCATCGATGTCGGCGCCGCCCGCCGCCGAGCGCAGGCCCTCGAGCACGCGCGCCTTGTCGTTCTCGGTCTGCAACCGCCCGACGAGCCATGTCCCGGCGTTCGCCATCGCCTTGTAGTCGAGATCGACCGGGTTCTGGGTCGCGAGGACGAGGCCGAGACCGAACGCACGCCCTTGCTTGAAGATCGTCAGGATCGGCTTCTTCGCCGGTGGCGCCGCCGTCGGGGGAACGTACCCGGCAACCTCGTCCATGTAGACGAGTGCGCGCAGGTCCGGCGTGCCCGCCTGGCCGCGCATCCAGGTGACGAGCTTCGAGAAGACGAGCGTGGTCACAAACATGCGCTCCTCGTCGGAGAGATGTGCGAGGTAGACGATCGCAGCTCGCGCCTTGCCCTCGGGCGTGAACAGAAGGGTCTGTGGATCGAGCGGCGCGCCCTCACCCCACGCGGCGAATGCGGGTGCAGCGATCAGCGCATTCAGCTTCAGGGCGAGCGCTGTGCGATCGGCCGGGGGGAAGAACGCATCGATCTCGAAGACGCCGAGCTTGCGGAGCGGGGGAGACTGGATCTCTCCGATCAGCATGCCGAGATCGAGATCACGACCCGCGCGCCAGGCGTTCTCGATCAGATTGGAGAGGAGTACGTGCTCCCTGCTCGAGAGCGGGTCGGCGGTGACACCGACGAGCCCGAGAAGGCTCGTCACCGTACCCTCTATCTCGTCGCGCAACGTCTCGGCCTCGGTCTCCCACGCGAGTTCCGGTGCTCGCAGCGATCCGATCATGTTCAGCGGCACTCCGGAGGACGAGCCGGGGGTGTAGACCGTCACATCGGCCGCGTCCCTGAGCTGTCGGATCCGCTCGGGGCCGATTCCCTGCGCTGCGAGACCGTCCCGCCAGGTCGTTGCGGTATTCTCGGCCAACTGCTCGACGGTGATTCCTACCGCCTGGGCATCCGACGCGTTTACCCACGGCTGGAAGCTCGCCGGAGCGAGGCTGGGAAACGTCAGCGCGAGGTTCGCCATGTCGCCCTTGGGGTCGAGGATGAGCACGGGAATCCCGGCGAGCAATGCCTCCTCGAGCAGGACAACGGCGAGGCCCGTCTTCCCCGACCCGGTCATCCCGACAATCACGCCGTGGGTCGTGAGATCGCTCGAGCCGATCACGAGATCGTCTGTGCCCGGCTTCCCGGTCGCGGGGTCGATCACCTTGCCAAGCTTGAACGCGCCCCGATCTGCCATTGCTTCGAGTCTACGACAAGCCGCTGCCATAGAATCAGGCAATGCTCTCGAAGATGCGTGTTGCACCGGGGTCGAAGCCCGGTATTGCCGATCGCGATGCGCGCGACGATCTCGGCCTCGGAGAGAAGGGCGAGGCGCACGCACACCTCGAGTCGTTGAAAGTGAAGCTCGAGGTTCTCCAGCAACGCCTCTATTCCGAGGGACGCCACAGCGTGCTGCTCGTGCTTCAGGGCCTCGACGCGTCCGGCAAGGATGGTGTCATCCACACTGTCTTCGAGGGGCTCAACCCGCAGAGCTGCAGGGTTGCGTCATTCAAGGCGCCGACGTCGACCGAGCTCGGCCACGACTACCTGTGGAGAGTGCAGGCCGCGCTTCCAGCACGCGGCGAGATCGGAATCTTCAACCGCTCCCACTACGAGGACGTCGTTGCCGTGCGGATGCTCGAGCTGGCGCCAGAGAAGGTGTGGAAGCGGCGACCGGGCCACATCGTCGCCTGGGAGCGAATGCTCGTCGACGAGGGCACGACGATCATCAAGGTTTTCCTGAACGTCTCGAAGGAGGAGCAACGCCTTCGGCTGCAGGAGCGGATCGACGATCCGGAGAAGCGGTGGAAGTTCCGCAAGAGCGATCTCGACGTCCGCGCCCGGTTCGACGACTACATCGCCGCCTACGAAGAGGTGATCGCCGAGACCTCGACCACTCGCGCGCCGTGGTACGTCGTGCCGGCCGATCGCAACTGGGTCAAGGCAACGGCCGTCGCCGAGCTGCTCGTCGACGCGCTGGAGCGAATCGATCCGCAACTGCCCGAGCCCGAGGAGGGCATCGAGGGACTCGTCGTCTCGTAGGGGTGGGGGCTAGCCGAGGATCCCGAGGACGAGGTCCGACGGGCAGCCGTGCCGTAGAAGCTCCACGGCATCGCGGATGTCCACCTCCGTCGCATCCGCGAGAGCGAGCGCATCCGCAGTCGGAATGCCCCACTCTGCGAGCGCTTCGAATCGGGCCTGAACGAAACGACTTCGGTACTGCTCGCTTCGGGCCGGTCGGGCGAGGGTGTGGAGCTGTGCAGCAGTCATCGTCCTCAGCCCAGAATGGGAATCACGAGGTGAGCCGGACAGCCGCGCTGCATGAGGCTGATTGCGTCGAGCAGCTCGATGTCGAGGTGACTCGCAATCACGAGCGCGTTGCCGGGTGGACAGCCGTGCCAGGTGAGGCTTTCGAAGCGGGCCCGCAGAAGCTCTTCCGCTTCGGCGACCTCGAGGATCTCGAACTGTGCCGCAGTCATTGTTGCTCTCCCTGTTCGCCGTTTGGGTGCTGACGCAGTCTTCCCGCATCGTGGGGAAGGAGCCATCACCCAGGGGAGGGGATGTTCATCGCTCGATTGAGTGATTGAGTGCGTGAAGTGCTTACAGGCAGATCCGCATCGCTGTCTCGGGCGGGCATCCGCGCGCAACAAGATCGGCGGCCTGATGGAGATCGACCTCGATGTGGCTCGCGAGGATCAGCGCGCTGCCGGCGTCGTAGCCGGCCTCGACGAGCGCTTCGAAGCGCCAACGGAGTACCGCCTCAACGACGGGTGTCTCGAGTTCCTCGAACTGTGCTGCCGTCACGACCGTCCTCCTTGGAGCGGGTGCCTACCGAACGAAACACCTATCGGCAGATTTGCGCCCTACCCAAAGGGTGGGATGTCGGCTCCCCGGCAGTGGGGGATTGCGGCGCTCACCCAGAGGCTTATGCACATTAGAGCCAGCGTTTGATGCGGAAGAATCCGAACATGCCGATGATCGTGGCGAGCATCAACCCGATCACGACCCAGAACGCGATCGTCGAACTTTCGCCGGGGAAGGCGACGTTCATGCCGAAGATCCCGGAGATCAGGGTCAGGGGCAGAACGATGACGCTGAAGATCGTGAGAACGCGAAGGACGTCGTTCTGCCGGTGCGAGATAACCGATTCGTTCGTCGACTCGAGGCCGTCGACGACCTCCTTGTAGTTGTCGAGCTGATCCCAGATCCGCTCGGCCGAATCGACGATGTCGTCGAAGTAGAGATCGAGCTCCTCCGGGAGGAACTTGTCGACGCGGCGCTCGAGCGCGCGTAGCGTCGAGCGGCCCGGCTTGATCACCTTGCGATACGAGATGATCTCCTGCTTCACGTTCGAGATGTCGCGAACAACGTCCTCGGCGTAGCCCTCGAACATGTCGTCCTCGATCGAGTCGAGCTTGTGGCCGATCTTATCGAGGATCGGAAAGCAGTAGTCGAAGAGGTCGTCGAGCACCTCGTAGAGCAGCCGTCCCGTGCCCTTCGCGAACAAGCCGTCGCGTAGTTCCTCGTCGCTCTCGCACCGCGCGAAGAGGCGCGTCACGGGCAGAAGCTCGCGGTTCGGGATCGTGACCAGGTAGTCAGGCCCGATGAAGACGTCCAGTTCGGCGGCGTTCAGGCGCTGAATCGTCTTGTCGTACACGGGGAAGTGGAGGACGATGAAGAGGTACCCGTCGTCCTCGTAGTCGTCCACCTTCGGGCGCTGGCGCTTCGAGACGATGTCCTCGACATCGAGCGGATGCCAGCCGAAGCGCTCGGACAGCATGTTGGCGATCTCGAGGTCGGGGCCGACGACGTTGACCCAGGTGAGGCCGCTAGCGTCGAGCTGGCGGACCGGTGTGGCGCGTGCAACGACCTCCGCTGTACCGCGGCCGCGGGTCCTGCGTGTGATCCGGGGCAGGCTCGGCATCGGGTCTGAGGGGATCTTCGATCGCGAACACCATGTTCGTGATCATAGCCGTCATGCCTGCAAATCGGGGATTCGGGCCCGTCTGGAGCGCGTGGCTCGATCAGGTGATTGGATCGGCTGCGGCGAACGCCACTCGGGCGACAAGGGTCTCTCGCCAGCGAATGAGATTCGGGTACGGCGTCAGGTCGAGGCCGGTCTTCGTCGTCCGGAAGAGAATCGGCGCTGCGGCGACATCGGCGATCGTGAAGCGGCCGAGCGCGAAGCCGGAAGGATCGACGAGGGTCTCGAGAAGCGCGAGCGTCGGAGCGATCGCCTCGACGACGGCCGGCAACTCTTCCGGGCGGGCCGGGCCTCCGAGCATGCCCTTCCCGGGTACGAACCCGAGTGCCGGTGACTCGTGTCTGAAGAAGGCGGGCCGGAACGTTAAGGCCCAGCGGTCGAGGAACTCGTCGACCGCTGCGCGGTGGGGAGGATCATCGGGGTAGAGATCGTCCCGCTGCTCACGGTCGGCGAGGTAGCGCAGGATCGCGTGTGATTCAGAGAGAACCACGCTGCCATCCTCGAGGGTCGGGATACCTCCGATTGGATTGACCGCCAGGTACCAGTCGGGCCGGGGGAGGTCGAACGGAACGGTCGTCCGCTCGTACGCGACGCCAAGTTCGGCGAGCATGAAGCGCACCTTGAGCGCATTCGAGGAGACCGGGTGGTCGTAGAGGACGAGGCTCACGATTCGATCGTACGTCACCGCCGGTACACTCGCCTCTCGAGCGCCCGTAGCTCAGGGGATAGAGCGCGCGCCTCCGGAGCGCGAGGTCGAAGGTTCGAATCCTTCCGGGCGCATGGTTCGATCCCGACGTGCGAGCGGTCTCTAGTTCGACTCGTCAGGCGGGTCCAATTCGAGACGCTGCAAGCGCCAGTCGATCGACGATGCCATCTTCTCGAGG
>JBKJVI010000052.1:0-10111 GCA_046590225.1 Gaiella sp.
TTCCACCGCTCCCACAACTCGCGACGCTCCCCAACCGTGAACAACCTCCGCCTCCTCGCCACCACACACCTCCAGCTCGACAGCCGACAGATGTTGCAACGACGGGTTGACGGCACCGGTCAATCCTTGTGAGGCGACGCACTACGAGACCATCTCGTAGATCCGGTCGTGGGCGCGAGCCGTCTCGTCCCAACTGAACGCCACCGCTCGCCGTATTCCGCGCTCGCTCAGGTCTTTCGATCGCTCGAGAGCCTCGTGGATACCGGCGGCGATCGACTCGGGATCGAGCGGGTCGAACAACACGGCAGCGTCTCCGCAGACTTCCGGGAGTGAGCCCGCCCGGGCGGCAGCGACCGGACAACCGCAGGCCATCGCCTCGATCGGCGGCAGACCGAATCCCTCGTACAGGCTCGGGAAGACGAGGCACGCAGCGCGTCGGTACAGCTCGATGAGCTCCGCTCCTGACATGGACCGAGCCTCGACGCCTTCGGGAAGCGTGTCGCTGTCGTGACCGACGCCGGTGAGGAGAAGCCGGAGCTCGGGTCGGGTGCGGCGGATGAGCGCGAACGCCTCGAAGAGTCGTGCGTGATTCTTGTGTGGCCAGGGACGAGCTGGATACAGCAGCAGCGGTTCGCGCTCGACGTTCGGCGCGGGCGTGAACCGTTCGTGATCGACACCGAGCCAGACGGCGTGCACATGCTCGGGGTCGAGGGCAAGTCGCTCGATCACGCGCTCCCGCACGAATTCGCTGATCACGATCACCTCCGTCGCCTTCCGCGACGCCCGGTCGTAGGCGAGCTTCCGAAACAGCCGCTCGCCGCGGGGGAAGAGCCCAGGCAGGTCGAGATGCTGGACGTCGAGCAGGGTGATCACGTGCGGTCCGGCGGGGCGCGGAACGGGAACGGTGAGCGGGTAGTGGACGACGTCGACATCGCCGAGAAGCGAGCGCAGGGGTGACGGCCGCAGCGTCGCGCCACCCATCGCGCGCAGTCGTCCGAGCGTCGTCGTCGAGCTCGGATAGCGCTCGGCGATGATCGTCGGCAGTCCATCCGCGGCATCCCGTGCGAGCGGCGGGACGAGCGCGACGTACTCGTTCGTGCCGACTCGTCCGAGTGCCCGGGCAAGCTCGCGCGCATACGTCTCGCTGCCTCCCGAGATTCCCGGGATGAGCGTTAGCAGGGAGAGGCCGACCCGCACGGGAAGGCATCCTACAGTGGGGCTAGAATGCCCTGATGTCCGATACGACTGAGGAAACCGCGACCGTTGCAGGGCTTTCTGGTGCCGAGAGCCAACAGGCCGAGCCGGTCGACGTTGCGGCGCTGTTTGCGTCGCTTCGGGAGGAGGTACGACGGTCGGGTGCCGATCCTGGCGGCGCACACGGCGACCCTGACGATCGACGTGCTGCGCGGGCCGAAGCGGAGCGTCTCTGGCCCGTTTCGGCCGATCGGTCGTTGCGACTTCGTCCGGGCGTGCGCGGCGGGATCGGGACACCCATCAAGGCGATTCTGCGGAAGGCGATGCGTTGGTACGTCGAACCGCTTGCGTATGACCAACGCTCGTTCAACGCTGCTGCGCTTCGCCTGATCGACGACCTGCAGGAGCAGGTCGACCGACTCGAGGCGGAGGTGGCGGTGCTTCGCGACGCGAAGCACTAGCGCGACGATGCGAATCGCGGTCGTCAGACCTCAGGTGCCGTTCGCGCGGGGCGGCGCGGAGATCTTCAGCGACGCGCTCGTCGACGAGTTGTGCGTGCGCGGCCACGAGGCGGACAGCGTGACCGTCCCTTTCAAGTGGTATCCCGGCGCTCGGGTGCTCACCCAGGCGTTTCTCTGGCGGCTGCTCGATCTGACGGAGGCCGACGGCAAGCGCATCGACATGGTCGTCGCGACGAAGTTCCCGTCGTACCTCGTGCGACACCCGGAAAAGCGCGTGTGGCTCGTGCACCAGTTCCGGCAGGCATACGAGCTCGACCGCACGGACCTCGGTCAGTTCAGCGAGTCACCCGACGACCGGGCGATTCGGCGGCAGGTTCAGGAGCTCGACCGCGTGGGGCTCGGAGAGGCGTCTCGGTTGTTCGCGACGTCGCAGAATGTCGCCGGCCGGCTCGAGCGGTCGACCGGTCTTTCCGCGGAGGTCCTTCCGCATCCCCCGCAGGCGCTCGACTATCGCGACGATGGCCCGGGCGACTTCGTCCTCTCCGTAGGGCGGCTCGACCGCTCGAAGCGAATCGACATGTTGATCGCCGCGGCGTCCGAGGAGCCGTCGCTCCGCGTCGTCATTGCCGGTGATGGGCCTGACCGTCCGCGCCTCGAGCGGCTGATTGGCGAGAGCGGTCTTGCCGGGCGCGTCCGCCTTGCCGGCCGCGTGTCCCCCGAGGAGCTTGCCGACCTCTACGCCACGTGCTTTGCGACGTTCTATGCGCCGGTCGACGAGGACTTCGGAATGGGTCCCTACGAGTCGTTTCTTTCAGGCAAGCCCGTGATCAGCGCAACCGATGCCGGGGGTCCGCTCGAGGTCGTGCACGACGGATCGACGGGACGCGTCGTCGATCCCGACGCCGGCTCGGTGGCAGCCGCTGCCCTGTGGCTGCGTGACCATCCCGACGAGGCCAGGACGTACGGGTGTTCCGGACGCGTGATCGCTACCGAGGTCACCTGGGATCGCGCAATCGGGCGGCTGCTCTCGTGAGGGTCGCGCTCTTCAGCCCCATGCCGCCCGAGCGGTCCGGCATCGCGGACTACTCGGAGCTCCTGCTCCCTGCACTTCGCGAGCGTTGCGAGATCAGCGTCGTCAAGCGTGGTGCGAAGAAGGCACCGAGAGGGACAGACCTCTGCGTCTACCACATCGGCAACAACCCCGACGCTCACAGCTGGATCGTCGAGGCTTTGCGTCGGACGCCCGGCGTCGTCGTTCTCCACGACTTCGTCTTGCACCATCTCGTCGCCGGCCTGACGATCGGCTGCCGTGATGGGCACGGCTATCTCGATGCGATGGAGCGCGAGGGTGGCGTCGTCGGGCGGCTGCTCGGGCATGCCGTCCTCGACAAGCGCATTCCGCCGCTCTGGGAGAACCGGCCAGAGGACTTTCATCTGGCGGGAGAGGTTCTGGGGCTCGCCACAGGGCTGATCGTGCACTCCCACTACGTGCGGGATCGGTCACGCGCTGCCGGCTACGAGGGGCCGATCTGGGTCGTTCCTCACCCGGCGTTCCCCGTTCCCGCGCTCCGCGCGGCCGAGGTCCGGGGCGAGCCTCTCTTCGGCTCCTTCGGGAACGTGAACGCCAGCAAGCGCGTCCCGCAACTCCTCGAAGCATTCGCACGTGTGCACGCACATCGCCCCGAGAGCGGCCTTCTTCTCGTCGGTGCGACATCGCCCGGGTTCGACCTCGACCGGCGGCTGCAGCGCCTCGGCCTCGACGGCGCCGGCATCGAACGCGAAGGGTATGTCGAGGAGAGCCGCCTCTGGCAGCTGATGATGGCCGCTGACGTGCACGTCAACCTGCGCTCGCCCACGATGGGCGAAACGTCGGGGACCGCAATCCGGGCGCTCTCGCTCGGAAAGCCGCTGATCGTCAGCGATGTCGGCTGGTTCTCCGAGCTCCCCAACGATGTGGCGCTCAAGATCCCGGTCGACGAGCAGGAGGTCGAAACGCTCGAGGCCGCGCTCGAGCTGCTCGCAACGCGTCCGGACGTGCGGATGGCGATGGGCAGCGCGGCGCTCGAGCTTGCACGTGGCAAGCACGACGTCGATCGCGTTGCCGAGCAGTACGTCGCTGCGTTCGAGCAGGCGGCGGGAGGCGAGAGCGTCGACGATGCCGTCCTTCGCGAGGTGAGCGAGGCTGCCGCCGCGGTTGGGATCGCGCCCGACTCGGTTGAAGCGCGCGAGCTCGCAGCTCGGCTTGCCGAGGTCGACCTCGGTGACTGAACGCCTTCGAGCCGTGCCCGTGTGGGCGTGGCTCGCACTCATCGTCGTTGGCTCCGCCGCTCTTCGTCTCTGGCTCGTGCGAGGAATGGCCGGCCCGTTCATCTTCGTCGATGAGCTGATCTACAGCGAGCTAGCAAAGAGCCTCGCAGAAGGAGGCGGCTATTCGGTGCGGGGCATGGCGACGAGTGGGTACAGCCTCCTCTACCCACTACTCATCGCGCCTGCCTACGGGCTCTTCGACGGTCTCCCGGACGCATACGCCTTCGCCAGGTCGATCAACGCCGTCGCCATGTCACTCGCCGCGGTGCCGACCTTTCTGATTGCGCGTCGCGTCGTGCGGCCCTCGCTGGCGCTTCTCGCCGCGATTACCGCCGTCGCTATTCCGTCGATGGCGTACACGGCGACGCTGACGACCGAGAGCCTCTTCTATCCCGTTGCGCTCACCTTCGTCTGGCTGCTCCTTCGCTACCTCGACACGCCAGGCTGGGCACGACTCGCCGTGCTCCTGCTGGGGCTCGTCATCGCGTTCGCAACGCGGGCGCAGTCGCTCGCGTTCGTCCCGGCGATCGCAACCGCGCCGTTTCTGCTCGCGCTCGTCGAACGGCGCTGGAGTGCCATCAGACCGTTCGCTCCGCTCTACGGGCTCCTCGTCGGCACCACGGTTCTCGTCGTTTCGGTTCAGGCTGCACGAGGGCTCGGGCCGACGGATCTCCTCGGCGCGTACAGCATCGTCGGCGACGGTGGCTACGACGCCGGCTCGGTCGCCCGCATGGTGTTGTGGCATCTCCAGGAGCTGACCCTCTACGCGGGCATCCTTCCGCTTGCTGCGCTGATCGTCTTGCTGTCGCTCTCGCGTGGTCTTGCGCCGCGGATCCAGCAGCATCTCGCGGTGACCGTATCGCTCCTCGTCTGGAGCACACTCGCGGTGGCCATGTTCGCCTCGCGGTTCGCGTCTGATCGCATCCAGGATCGCTACCTCTTCTTCCTCGTGCCGGTGCTCGTGGTCGTGCTGCTCGCCTGGGTCGAAGTTGGGGCGCCTCGGCCGCGGATTGCGACGTCGGCAGCGGTCGTGGTCGCCCTGGGGTTACCCCTGCACTTTCCGTTCTCTCGTTTCATCAACGAGCCTGCGAAGTCCGACACCCTTGGGTTGCTGCCGCTGTGGACGATCAACGAGCACCTCGTGCTCGGCGAATACTGGGCAACGGTTGCCCTTGTCGGGCTCGCTCTCGTGCTCGTCTTCCTGCTCGTGCCCGCGAGGGCGGCGATCGCAGCCCCGCTCGCGCTGCTTCTACTCTTTGTCGTCGTGTCGAGGGCCGTCTGGTCGGGGCCCCACGGGTTTCTTCCGGGCGGGGCCGGGGCGCTCTTCCAGGGGATCAGGGGAGTCGACCGAGACTGGATCGATCGTGCCGTTCCCGATGGGCAAGAGGTCGTCGTGCTGTGGACCGGACACGCGGATCGGTTCACCGTGAACCAGAGCGAGTTCTTCAACAGGCGTGTTGGAAAGATCTATTACACGGGCGCGCCGACGCCCGGCGGGATCAACGAGACGCCGGTCTCGCGTGTTCCGGATGCAGGGGCCCGGGGACTCCGCGGCGGTGTCTTCGTTCTGCCAACGGACGGCGTCATCGTTGCTCCGTATGCACTTCTCGACGGTTCGATCACCCCCGACGGGGTCGTCGTTGCGCGAGACGAGGAGCTCGGTACGACCCTCTGGCGCCTCACCGGTCCACTCTCGTCGCGCACGACCGTGACCGGCATCTACGACGACGGGAGCTGGTCCGGTCGGACCGCGACCTGGCAGCTGCTGCGCTGCCGGCCGGGAACCTTGACGACGGCTGTGCACTCCGATCCAAGCCTCTTCAAGACCCCTCAGACCGTCGTCGCGATCAGTGGGAATCGCAGGGCGGCCGTGCGCTTTGCCCCCGACGAGCGTGCGTCGTTCTCGATCCCTGTCGCACCCGACGAGCGTGGGACATGCGTCGTTCGTTTCGTCGTGACCCCGACCGCCAACCCCGCCGACGTGATTCCCGGCTCGACAGACGATCGTGTGCTCGGCGTCCACTTCGACGCGTTCGCCTACGAGCCACAGTGAGAATCGTCGTCGACGTCTCGCCGCTGTCCCATCCGCCGACCGGGATCGGGAACTACATCCGTGGCTCTCTCGCCGGCATGGTCGAGGCCGCGGGCCCGTCGCACGAGTTCGTCGCGTTTGCGCCCACGAGCCTCAGGGGCCCGGGCCGAATCAGAGCGGCACTCGCCCCGATGCCGGTCGAGGCGAGGCTCTGGCCGGTGCCTGCATCACACGCCGTGCGCACTGCCTGGAGCAGGCTCGGCCGGCCGGCTGCAGAGCGGCTGCTCGGCTCGTTCGACGCGCTGCTGACCACCGACTGGATGACCCCGCCTCAGCGCTCCGGCCTCCGGGCAACAACCATCCACGACCTCAATCCCCTGCATCACCCTGAGTGGTGCACCCCTCGGACGATCGCGATGCATCGTCGCAAGGACGTGGACGCGGTCGAGGCTTGCGACGTCATCTTCACCAACTCGCGCTACACCGCGGACGACGCCGAGGCGACGCTCGGAATCGACGCGGAGCGCCTCGTCGTCGCGCACCCGGGCGTGGGGTCCGAGTTCACTCCTGTCGGGGAGCGGGCGTCGTTCGACGGTCCGTACGTGCTCGGCGTCGGGACGCTCGAACCGCGCAAGAACCTGCAGCGCCTCGTCGACGCGTGGCGGCTGCTCGGCAACGAGCACCGTCTCGTTCTCGCGGGCGGCGCCGGCTGGGGCGAGCAACCGGGGCTCGACGATGCCGGAATCATTCTTCCCGGCTACGTCTCGTCGCGAGCCCTACCGGCGCTCTATCGTGGCGCCGCCGTCTACGCCTTCCCATCGTTGTTCGAGGGCTTTGGGATCCCGGTCGTCGAGGCAATGGCGAGCGGGACGCCGGTTGTCGTCTCGAACCACCGATCGCTCGACGAGGCGTGCGGATCGGCTGCGGTACGTGTCGACCCTCTGGATCCTGAGTCCATCGCGGAGGGGATCCAGGAAGCGATTGCGCGGCGTGACGAGCTTGTGCCTGCCGGTATCGAGCACGCTGCGCGGTTCACCTGGCGTGCGACCGGCGCCACCATGCTCCAGGCCCTCATCGAGAGGAAGGCGGCGTGAACGTCGGAATCGACGTCTCTCCGCTCGTCCAGACGGGCGCCGGTACGGCACGTCACCTCCGTGGGCTCCTTGGCGCGCTCGAAGGGCGTCAGGGCCTCGAGCTGACCCAGCTGACGTTCGGTGGCGCCGGCCGTGCAGGAACGGTCGCTCGTGATGCCGTCTGGTACCCGATCGGTATTGCCCGGGCTGCGCGCAGGCTCGACGTGCTGCACTGCCCGACCATGCGAGTTCCCGTTCGGGCTCGCCCGGCGGTTGTCGCAACCGTGCACGACATCGCGGTCTTGCGCTATTCAGCTGCATTCCCCCGTTGGCACCGCCACACAGGTCAGCTCGCGCTCCGCCAGGCCGTTCGTACCGCGGACGCGATCGTCGCCGTCTCGGAGTTCACGCGAGACGAGCTCGGAGAGGTCCTCGGGGTGGCGACCGACCGCGTACGAGTGATTGCGAACGGCGTCGACCCTGTCTTCACAGCCGCTGGCCCTGCCAAGGATGGTGACTACGTTCTCGCGGTCGGGACGCTCGAGCCGCGGAAGAACCTGGCGCGTGCAGTCGAGGCCGGCAGGCTCGCCGGGATCGAGGTGCGCGTCGTCGGTGCGACCGGGTGGGGTGGGATTGCCGTCCCGGGTTGGGTCGGCCGCGTCGACGACCAGGCGCTCGCTTCGCTGTACCGTGGAGCGCAGTGCCTCGTCTTCCCCTCGCTGTACGAGGGGTTCGGGATCCCGATCCTCGAGGCAATGGCGTGCGGTACGCCTGTCGTGACGAGCCGCGGTGGTGCCACGGAGGAGATCGCAGGAGGTGCTGCCGTTCTCGTCGACCCGCTCGACGTCGAGGCGATCGCTGCAGGTATCGCAGTTGCGCAGACGCGCCGATCGGAGCTCGCTGCACTCGGTCTCGAGCGATCCGCCGGCTTCACGTGGGATCGTGCCGCGGACGCGCTCGAGGCGCTCTGGCGGGAGCTCGCATGAGCCGGCCTCTCGTTGTCGTCGACGCCGACGTGCTTGGGCGAAACCGCACCGGAGACGAGAAGTACGTTCTCAACCTCCTTCGCGAGCTCCCTGACCCCGCCGCCGCAGCCGGTCTCAGGATTGCAGCCGTGACGCGTCATCCCGAGCTCGTTCCCGAGGGCATCGAACCGATCGAGCTCGGCGCGCGGAGTCAGGAGTTGAGAATGGTCTGGCACCTTCCGCGGCTTCTGCGACGGCTCGGAGCCGCACTCGTGCATACGCAGTACGCGCTTCCGCTTCGCTCGCCGTGCCCGGCCGTCGTGACGATTCACGATCTCTCGTTCGAGCGGGACTCGACACTGATGGGTCGCCGTGACCGGTGTGTCTTCCGCTACGTCGTCCCACGTGCCGCACGGGCTGCGGCCGCCATCCTCACCGTCTCGGAGCGTTCGAAGCGTGACATCGTCGAGCTCTATGGCATCCAGGCCGAGAGCGTCGTTGTCACGCCGAACACGGTCGACCCGGTTTTCACGCCGGGCTCGTCGGGCAGCCGTGACTACGTCCTCGCAGTCGGCGCGATCCAGCGCCGGAAGAACCAGCTCGCTGCTCTCGCTGCTGCGAGGACCGTAGGAATGCCACTCGTCGTGGTCGGCCCCACGCGAGATCCTTCCCTCTCGCGCGAGTTGCGCGAAGGAGGCGCGACCTTGCGGGGGCATGTCGCGATCGAGGAGCTCGCAACGCTCTACCGGGGGGCCGCCTGCCTCGTGCAAGCGTCACGCTACGAGGGCTTCGGCCTTCCGGTCCTGGAGGCGATGGCATGTGGGACTCCTGTCGTCATCGTGCGCGACGAGGCGCTCGTCGAGGTGGCGGGTGGCGCAGCCGTGGTCGTCGACACCGAAGAGCTGGCAGACGGCATTCGAACGGCCGTCTCCGAGCGTGAGTCGCTTTCCGTTGCCGGGATCGAGCGGGCACGTTCGTTCTCCGGGCGTTCGGTGGCCGAGCAAACGGTCGCGGTCTACTGTGAGGCGCTTCGCCAATGACGATCTCGGCAGTCGTCGTCTCACACGGGCATGCCGCCGAGCTCGAGGTCACCCTCGAGGCCCTTGCTCCCCAGGTGGACGAGGTCGTGGTCGTCTCGAACATTCCCGGCTCGGTCGGAAAGCTGCCTGCAGGTGTGCGCGTAATCGAGAACGCGCGGCCCCGGTGCCTTGCCGCCAACGTCAATGCCGGGATCGCCGCGACCTTTGGCACGTATGTGCTCTTCTCGAACCCCGACGCCGTGCCGGCCGAGGATGCGGTCGCCCACCTCGCCTCGTTCCTGGGGTCGCGGCCACGCTGCGGGATTGCGGGACCGCAGATGCTCTGGCCGGACGGAACGTGGCAGCCGTCGCGAAGACGGTTTCCGACCATGTCGGGAACGATCGTCCGCAGGACTCCGCTCCGCCGCCTCTACCCGCCGTACGAGCGTCAAAAGGATCACTACCTACTCGACGAGCGACCGGTAGAGCCCGTCGAGGCGGACTGGATGCTCGGCGCGTTCCTTCTGCAGCGCCGCACGATGCTCGAGGAGCTCGGCGGCTGGGACGCGGGCTACCGCCACTACGTCGAGGACATCGACCTCTGCTATCGCGCCATGCGCGCCGGGTGGGAGCGGTGGTTCGTCCCTGACGCGCGTGTCACACACGCGTATGCGGCGGTGATCGACCGTCAGTTCCTCTCGCGCCACACGCTCTGGCACCTCCGGGGCATGGCGCGGTACGCGCGCAAGCACCCCGAGGCGCTCTTCGGACGCCGCTAGCGCGGCGTCTCACGACGTTTGACGGGAAACAGCGTCGTTGTGAGACGCCGCGCTACCGGAATCAACAGGGAGTGGGGTGTCCCCGCAACGATCATTTCGGGTCTACCGTTGCGGGACACTCCACGAGGGGCTCAGGGCTCGGACGTGATGCCGAGTTGCGCGCCGAAGTACCGACGCTCGAAGTTCTTCGGGTCGAGCGTCGCTGGCTGGAACGGCGGCGTCACCGAGACCTTGACGTGGAACGGGCCGCCCGGCGTCGGGATCGGAAAGGTGCGCTCCGA
>JBKJVI010000101.1:0-8761 GCA_046590225.1 Gaiella sp.
TCGAGGCGGTCATGGCCGAGGTGATTGCCTCGCGCAAGGACGAACGCCAGCGTCCCGCCCCCGATCTTGGCTTCGACCTCGAGTGACGGTGTTCTGCTTCGACACCGACGTGATCAGTGCGGTGATGGGGCCGGTGCCACCCATGCACCTCCTCCGGCGCCTGGCTCGAACCCCGGTCGCCGAGCAGTGCACGACGGCGATTACGCTCGGAGAAATCCTCTACGGAGCAGCGCGCGTGGGGCGACCGGCCCTTGTCGAGCAGTTCAGAGAGCGGGTGTCAGCTGCACAATCGGTGCTCCCGTTCGACGAGAGGGCTGCGGACGCATACGGGCCGCTTCGGGCGGAGCTCGAGCGCCGGGGGCAGAGGCTTGACGGCCCCGACCTTCGGATCGCCTCGATCGCACTCTCCCGCGACCTGACTCTCGTGACCGGCAACGTGCGTCACTTCGAGCGCGTTCCCGGCCTTCGCGTCGAGAACTGGCTGGAGCCAGACTGAGATAGGCTCGCCGCATGGCGACGTGCCAGACATGCGGCCGGGAGAGTCCAGACGAATTCGCCTTCTGCGGAGCATGTGGCACGGCGTTCGCGCCGGTCGTGGTGGCGCGTGAGGTGCGGAAGGTCGTCACCGTCGTCTTCTGCGACGTGAGCGGCTCGACGGCACTCGGGGAACGTCTCGACCCAGAGGCGATGCGACGGACGATGGGCCGCTACTTCGAGGAGATCCGCTTGATCGTGGAGCGGCACGGCGGCACCGTGGAGAAGTTCATCGGCGACGCAGCGATGGCCGTGTTCGGGATCCCCGTCGCGCACGAGGACGACGCGCTGCGGGCAGTGCGAGCCGTGGCCGAGATTCGCGAGCGGCTGACGGCGCTCGGCGAGGAGCTGGCGGTTGCTCTCTCGTTCCGGACGGGTGTCAACACCGGCGAGGTGGTGGCCGGCGAGGGCGAGACGCTCGTCACGGGTGACGCTGTCAACGTCGCGGCCCGGCTCGAGCAGGCGGCGACGCCGGGCGAGATCCTCATCGGCGCCGAGACGCTCTCGCTCGTGCGCGACGCCGTGACGGTGGAGGCCGTCGACGCGCTCGAGCTGAAGGGGAAGCGCGAGCCGGTGCCGGCGTTTCGGCTCGTCGGCGTCGACGCAACAGCGGATGCGTTCACGCGCCATCTCGACGCGCCGCTCGTCGGACGCGTCCGCGAGCAGCAGCGCCTCCAGGCCGCGTTCGAAGACGCTCTCTCGGAGCGCGTCTGTCAGTTGTTTACGCTGCTCGGCCCAGCGGGGGTCGGTAAGTCGAGGCTGACGGAGGAGTTCCTCTCGGTCGCGGGAGAGACCGCCGACATCCTGCGGAGCCGCTGTCTTCACTACGGCGAGGACATCACGTACTGGCCGCTCGTCGAGATCCTGCTTGCGATCGGGGTCGAGCCGGGGGACATGATCGGCACCTCGCCGGCCGACACGCAGCTCGCGTTTCGAAGGTTGATCGAGGCCCGGGCCGCAGAGCGGCCACAGATCCTCGTGCTCGAAGACATCCAGTGGGCCGAGCCCGTCTTTCTGGACCTGATCGAGCACATCGCCGACTTGTCGCGCGACGCGCCGATCCTCCTCCTCTGCGTCGCCCGCCCGGAGTTGCTCGAGCTGCGGCCCGGCTGGGGCGGCGGCAAGCTGAATGCGACGACGATCCTCCTCGAGGCGCTCTCCCGCGATGACTGCGAGCTGTTGATCTCACAGCTCGCGGGCGGAGCACGGCTCACAGACGGCGTACGCGAGAAGATCCTGCAAGCCGCCGACGGGAACCCGCTCTTCATCGAGGAGATGCTCGCCACGGTGAGCGAGGACGGCGGCGACGGTAAGATCGTCGTGCCGTCGACGATCCAGGCGCTCCTGCAGTCGCGGCTCGACCGACTCGGGCCCGGCGAGCGGGACATGATCGGCCGGGGCGCTGTCGAGGGGCAGGTGTTCCACCGCAGCACCGTGCAGGAACTCGCGCCCGCAACGGAGCGCGACGACGTCGCCGGCCATCTCCTCTCGCTCGTGCGCAAGGAGATGATCCGGCCCGATCAGCCGACGTACCCCGACGAGGAGGCGTTCCGCTTCCGTCACCTCCTGATCCGTGACGCGGCGTACGACTCGTTGCCGAAGGAGACCCGCGCGGAACTCCACGAGGCCGTTGCCGACTGGCTCGACCGGCACGCAACGCTCGTCGAGCAGGACGAGATCGTCGGCTATCACCTCGAGCGCGCCTACCGCAACCGGGCCGATCTCGACAGCGCCGATCCGAGGCTCGGCGGCCTCGCCCGGCGGGCCTCGGTACGGCTCGGCGTTGCAGCTCGGGTTGCCAAGGAACGGGGCGATACGGGCGCCTTCTGCGGTCTGCTTCAACGGGCCGCCGAACTTCTGCCAGAGGGAGACCCTCAGCGGCTCGAGGCGCTGTTCGCGCTCAGCTATCCACTCTGTACGGCCGGCCGCCAGGAGGAGGCGACCGCCGGGGCGAGGGAGCTAGAAGCTTCCCGAGACCCACGGTTTCAGTCGTACGGGCACCTGGCCCAGACGATTGTCGACGGGTATTCGGGACGGTTCAACGCCGAACGGGCCGAGGCCAAGGTCGCCGCGGCCCGGAACGTGTTCACCGACCTCGAGGACGGCCTCGGTCTTGCCTGGACGGGATTCCAGGAGTTCTCTATCGCATGGATTCGTTGCCATGCCGCTTCGGCCGCAGCCGCCGCGCTGCGAGCCGAAACGCACGCCCGAGCGTCCGGCGACGACGTACTCGCAAAGCGGATGCGGGGTGCGTTGGGTTTGGCGCTGTCTTTTGGCCCGGCCGCCGCCGGCGAGGCAATCCAGACGGTGCAAGCGCTGCTCGACGGCGCGACGAGCATCCTCGACCGCGCCGAGGCGCAGCTCCTCGTCGGCAAGCTCCTTGCGATGCGTGGCGAGATCGAGGCAGCGCGAGAGTCTGTTCAAGCAGGGCTCGAGCGCATGCGACAGGCGGGTCAGTTCACGGAGGCTGCGGGCTATTCGATGACGGCGGCGTTCGTCGAGACGCACGCTGGTGCGCCCAGCGCCGCCGAGGACGTGCTCCGCCGCGGCGTCGCCGAGCTCGACCGTCTCGGCAACGCCAGCTACCGCGGAACGGTAGCCCTGCTGCTTGCCGACAAACTCGCGTCCCGAGGCGAATACGAGGAGGCTGCCAGATGGTGTGCGGAGGTGCGTGAGTCGCTCAACGAGGACGACTTGACGGATGCCATCTCGGTCGACTCGTTGGAGGGATTTCTCCTGGCCACTGCCGGGTCGCACACCGAAGGCGAGCGACTCTCGAACCAGGCGGTTGAGCTCGCCGCCACTATCGACATGTACGAATCGAAGGGGCGTGCCTACGAGTGGCGTGCGCGCACCCTCGCACTCGTCGGCAAGCCGGCCGAGGCGCGGGAGGCGGCAGTGACCGCGCTCGCGATCTACGAGGCAAAGGGCGACATCCCCGCGAGCGCCTGGGCACGAGAGTTGCTCGACTCGCTCTCCGCCTGAGCACCGAGCGCGCTAGTATGGCCGGAGCGAAACGGGGAGCTCGGGCACGACCGGGCTGAGAGGGCAGCTCAACGCGCTGCCGACCCGCAGAACCTGATCTGGGTAATGCCAGCGGAGGTATGCGCGTTGAAGCTCGAGACCATCGTCGTCGTTGCCGGAGGGAACCCCCTCGGAGGCATCGCGCCCCCGCTTCCCGCCGGCGCGATGGTGATCGCCGCGGACGGCGGCGTCGACCGGGCGCACGCGCTCGGGCTGCACGTCGATCTCGCGATCGGCGACTTCGACTCGGTCTCCGCTACGGGGCTCGCGGCAGCCGAGGCGGGCGGCGCCCGGGTTGAGCGGTACCCGGCCGCGAAGGACGCGACCGACCTCGAACTCGCGCTCGACGCAGCGATCGCGCTGCGGCCGAGCCGAATCGTTGTCGTCGGCTCGGGCGGCGGCCGCCTCGACCACCTGCTCGGCTCGATTCTGCTCCTCGCGGACGAGCGCTACGCCGCCACCGAGATCGATGCATATCTCGGTGATGCGTGGCTGTACGTGATCCGGGACTCGCGCACGATCGACGGCGCGCCCGGCGAGCTCCTCACGCTCCAGCCGGTGCATGGCGCGGCAGAAGGAGTCACGACCGAAGGGCTCGCGTACCCGCTACGCAACGAGACGCTGCCGCCGGGGACGAGCCGCGGGGTCTCGAACGTCTTCGCTGCCTCCCAGGCCCGCGTCACGATCGCGCGTGGCTGCCTGCTCGCCGTCCGCCCCGGCCCCGAGAGGGGCGAATCCTTGTGACGATGTGTCACAAGCTCTGGGTGGCGCTCGTGGTTCTCGCGGCGTTGTTCGTGGCCGGGTGCGGCGGCTCCGGACGCAGCACGGCGAGCAAGGAGGTCGTGCTCGTCACGCACGACTCGTTCGTGATTCCGAAGGCAGTGAAGGCCGCGTTCGAGCAGGAGAGCGGCTTCGAATTGAAGATCCTCCAGGGCGGGGACGCGGGCGAGGCCGTCAACCGGGCGCTGCTCACGAAGGGCAATCCGCAGGGAGACGTGCTGTTCGGGATCGACAACAACCTGCTCTCGCGCGCCCTCGACGAGGACTTGTTCGAGGCGTACGAGGCAAACGGGCTCGATGCCGTCGAGAGCTCGTTCATCCTCGACCCGAAGCACCGCGTGACACCGATCGACCACGGTGACGTCTGCCTCAACATCGACCGGACGTGGTTTGCGTCACGGGGGATCGCGCCGCCGACCTCGCTCGACGACCTCACGGCGCCGCGCTACCGCAGGCTGCTCGTCGTCCAGAATCCCGCCACCTCGACGCCGGGGCTCGCCTTCATGCTCGCGAGCGTCGCGCGCTTCGGTGAGGACGGCTGGCGCAACTACTGGCGTCGGTTGCGAGCCAACGGCGTGCTCGTCGTCGACGGGTGGGAGGAGGCCTACACGCAGCGGTTCTCGGGCGCAGGAGGGAGCAAGGGGAATCATCCCATCGTCGTCTCCTACGCCACGAGCCCGGCGGCGGAGGTGATCTTTGCCGCCAAACCGCCCACGAGCGCCCCGACGGCAGCCGTCACGGAGAGCTGCTTCCGCCAGATCGAGCTCGCGGGCGTGCTCGACGGCGCAAAGAACGTCGACGGTGCTCACGCGCTGATCGACTTCATGCTCTCGGAACGGTTTCAGGCGGCACTGCCCGAGAGCATGTTCGTGCTTCCGGTGCGCACCGGCACGGCGCTACCCGATGCGTTCCGTCGCTATGCCGTCTCCCCTTCCGTGCCCCTCGACCTGCCCGCTGGCGAGATCGGCGACAACCGCGATCGCTGGATCGACGAGTGGACGCAGACCGTTCTCCGCTAATGCGCGCCTCGCGAGCGGCCGCGGTCGCCGTGCCGGTGGCGTTCGTCGCGCTCTTCTTCGCCTACCCCCTCCTCTCCATCCTCGAGCGCGGGCTGACGGGCGGAGATGGTCCCTCGCTTCCGGCAGGCACGGGCGCGCTGCTCTGGTTCACCACCTGGCAGGCGGCGGCCTCCACCGTCCTCACGCTGCTGGCGGGCCTCCCACTCGCCTGGGCGATCGGGCGCTTCCAGTTCCGCGGACGGTCACTTGCGAGGGCCCTCGTGCTCGTGCCCTTCGTCCTGCCGACCGTCGTGATCGCAGCCGCGTTCCTCGTGGTGCTCCCGGACGACTACGAAGGCGGTCTCTGGGCGATCCTTGCAGCGCACGTCTTCTTCAACGTCGCCGTCGTCACCCGCATCGTCGGAGGAGCATGGGCGAGCATCGATCCTTCCCCCGGCGAAGCGGCGACCGTGCTCGGGGCGTCGCCGTGGCGCCGGGTCAGGGAGGTAACTCTGCCGCAACTGGCACCGTCCCTCTCCGCGTCCGCAGCGCTGACGTTCCTCTTCTGCTTCACGTCGTTCGGCGTCATCCTCATCCTCGGTGGCCCGGGGCGAGCCACGCTCGAGACCGAGATCTACAACCGCGCGGCACGGCAGTTCGACCTGGAAGCCGCAGCCGTCCTCTCGCTGCTCCAGCTCGGTGCCGTCGCGATCGTGCTGGCGGTCGCGAGCATCCTCGAGGGACGGGTCGGCGTCGCAGGCTCGCTGGCGGGCGAGCGCGACGTGCTGCGTCGGCCGACTCGGCGGGAACACGTCGCTCTCGTCTCGGTGCTCGGGCTCGCCGCGCTTGCGCTCGCTCTCCCCCTCGTCGTTCTCGTCGACCGGTCGCTCGGAAACTGGGGGTCGCTCTTCCGGGAGACTCCGGCGCTCCTCGTCGAGCCGTGGCAAGCGGCCGGCTACTCGATCGCCTTCGCGACCGTTGCGACCGCGATCGCTCTGCTCGTCGGTGGCCTGGCGGCACATGCGCTCGCTCGGAGACCTCCCGGTGCCCTCGACGGCTTCGTCCTGCTGCCGCTCGGCGCCTCCGCGGTGATGCTCGGATTCGGGTTCGTGATCGCGTTCGACTCGCCCCCGCTCGACTTCCGCTCGTCGTGGTGGCTCGTCCCGGTCGCCCAGGCCCTCGTTGCCACACCGTTTGTGATCCGGATCGTGACGCCCGCCCTCCGGTCGATCGACCCACGGCTGCGAGAGGTGGCAGCGACGCTCGGTGCACGGCCCTCGCGCGCGTGGCGCGCGGTCGACCTGCCGCTCTCCGCCCGCGCGTTCGCGGCCGCTGCCGGATTCGCCTTCGCGATCTCGCTCGGTGAGTTCGGCGCCACCGTCTTCGTCGCCCGGGCGGAGCAGCCGACGCTGCCCGTCGCGATCTTCCGCTTTCTCGGCAGACCGGGGGAGCAGAACCAGGGCACGGCGGCAGCGCTGGCCGTTGTGCTCGCCGCGATCGCGGTCGGCGCAGCGCTCCTCGCGGAGCGGGCCGCCGACGGGCGGGCGGAGATTCTCTGATGTTGGCTGTCCGCGACGCACACGTCAGCCTGGGAGGACATCCGGCGCTCGCGGGCGTCGATCTCGACGTTGCCGCGGGAACGATCGTCGCGGTGCTCGGGCCGAGTGGCAGCGGGAAATCGACGTTGCTTCGCGCGATCGCCGGGCTCCAGTCTCTCGATCGCGGTTCGATTGCGCTCGACGGTGGCTCTCTTGTCGGCGTTCCGCCACACCGCCGGGGCATCGGCCTCATGTTCCAGGACGACGCGCTGTTCCCCCACCGCGACGTCGCAGCGAACGTCGGCTTCGGCCTGCGGATGCAGTCCATGAGCAACGATGCCATCGCGGCACGGGTCACCGAGATGCTCGCGCTCGTCGGTCTCGCCGGGAAGGAACACCGGTCGATCGGGTCGCTCTCCGGAGGAGAGCGCAAGCGGGTCGCCCTCGCCCGCGCGCTCGCTCCTGCACCCCGCGTGCTCCTTCTGGACGAGCCGCTCGGTGCGCTCGATCGCCCGTTGCACGACCGGCTCGTCACCGAGCTCGGCGGGCTGTTTCGGACGATCGGGCAGACGGCCGTCTACGTGACACACGATGTCGCCGAGGCGTTCGCCCTGGGTGACCGCGTGGCCGTGATGCGCGAAGGGCGCGTTGTGCAGATCGCACCACCGGAGGAGCTGTGGTCGAACCCGCGCGACGCGTGGACTGCCCGATTCATCGGACTCGCGAACGTCGAGGTGCGCGACTCGACCGCCCTCGTCACGCGGCCGGAGGGTGTCACCTTCCGGGCCGATCCCGCAGGTGAGGCAGTTGTCGTCTCGAGCCGCCGCGACGGGCCTGTTGTGACGCTGCGCGCGCGCTACGACAGCGGCGCGGAGATCGTCTCGGCGCACGCGGGCATCGAGCCACCCGCCCCGGGAGACCGGGTTCGGGTCGAGGTCGATCGAGCGGCGGTTGTGGTCATCCCCACGGAATCGGGAGCGCGCAACCAGACACCGGGCGATCCAGCCTGAGCATCATTCCTCGTCGTCGTCGAGACCGCCGTCCCACCCGTCCTCGTCGAGATCGTCGTCGTCCTCGAGGTCATCGTCGTCGTCCTCCAGGTCAAGCTCGACTGCCAGGTCGGCGTCGTCCCAGCTCCCACTCACGCTCGGCTCCTTTGTCGTTGACGGGCCGCGCGCCGCGGCCTCACCGGAAACGTATCGCGCCGGGGTGGATCAGCCATTAGGCTCATCAACGCTCCGGAACGCAGACGCGGTCGTCGGAACCGACGATGCGATCGAAGAGCGCATTGAGCTGTCGATCCTGCTGCGGGTCGTAGCGACCGAGCGCGGGGCCTTCCCATTGCACGACCGGCGTCACACCGGGGCCCATCACCGTGACGCGGTGCCGCTCCCCGTTTCCCGGGGGCCGCATGACCCGCGTCGGGTATCCCGGTGGCGTCATCTGGGGGACGAAGCTGTAACAGAAGGCGCCGTTTCGTCTGTGCGCGACCTTGCCGGCGTCATGTTTCCAGCCCGCTCCGAACACGGAGTTGAAAGTGTCGACGTAGAAGAAGCGCGCGTTTCGGTCGCGCTTCGTCGTGGACGGCGTGCGGTAGCCGAACACCGGGTCGCCGCGATAGGTGAGCCGCCCAAAGAGTCCTTGCCAGGCTCCGTCGTAAGTGTAGTTCTGGGAGATCTCGAGGAGCGGCAGCTCGCCGCTCCAGTGCGAGATGTGCAACTCGAACGCAGCCTGCTCGGGCCGGAACGGCTCGATGCCGCGCATCGGAAGCATGCGCTGCCAGCGCTGCAAGGCCCAGTACGACCCATCCGGAGCCTTGCACGCGGCGACGAGCCACACGAGCGCCGGCCCGTCGTAGGGCCGGCAGCGATTCCGGAACTCCCGCCA
>JBKJVI010000195.1:0-7494 GCA_046590225.1 Gaiella sp.
CTCTATCGTGACTGCCTCCCGCCGTCCCTGGGAGAGTCTGACGACGCGTCCTTCGAGGACGTCGATTGCCGGGATGACTTCGAATGTTTGTGTTAACACGTTATCATGCTATCATGCTGTACAATGACTCGCGTACGATCATCTTCGCAGGCTTCTGTCGGGGGCTCTCGGACAGTCGACCGCCACGACGATGTCGACAGGGGAATCGCCGAGCTCGCCGTTGCGCTTCGCACGCTCCGGTCAGACAACGAAATGACAGCGTTCCTTCGTGATCTCTGTACGCGCGCCGAGCTCGAGGCGCTCGCCCATCGGTGGCAGACGGCCCGTCTCGTCGACGAGGGCGTGTCGTATGTCGAGATCGCAGAGCGCGTTCCGACGTCCACGGCAACCGTGACGCGGGTTGCGCAGTGGGTGCGTCACGGCGCGGGCGGCTACCGCATCGCGCTCGACCGGGTGAAGCGGTGAGTGCCTTCACGCGCGCGGGCGAGAACGGGCGGCTCACGTTGGCCGTGCCCGCAAAGGGAAGGATGGCAGAGACGACTCTCCGACTTTGCGCCGATGCCGGCCTTTCGTTCGAGACGACCGAACGGTCGCTTGTCGTACCGTGCGCCAACGCGCCGGTCGACCTCCTCCTTGTGCGCCCGAGCGACATCCCCGAGTACGTGCAAGACGGGGTCGTGCACCTCGGCGTCACCGGCGCGAATCTCGTTGTCGAGGCGGAGGCGGACGTTGTCACGCTCGCCGAGCTTGGATTCGCGCGCTGCACCCTCCAGGCAGCCGTCCCGAACGATGCTCCCCAGGCCGCGATCGAAGACCTCGGAGGGCTCAGGATCGCGACGGCGTACCCCGTCTCGACACGCAAGCTCCTGGGTGGGCGAGGCGTCGAGGCAGAGATCATCACGGTGTCGGGCTCGGTCGAAGCGACCCCGAGGCTCGGCCTCGCCGATGCGATCGTCGACCTCGTCTCGACCGGCTCCACCGCGAGCGCGAACGGCTTACGGCTGATCGGGACGCTGCTTTCGTCGGAGGCGGTACTGATCGGAGGTCGACCGGCTGTGGACGAGCAGGCCGACCTCGTCGGGCGGCTCGAGTTGATGCTCTCAGGCGTCGTCGCTGCCCGCCGTCGGCGGTACGTGATGATGAATGCGACGACCGAGACGCTCCCCGCGATCCGCGCGGTGCTGCCGAGCATGGGCGCGCCGACGGTGCTCACCCTTGCGAGCGAGGGCGACATCGCGGTTCACGCCGCGGTGGCGGCGGACGATGTCTGGTCGCTGCTGCCGGCGCTTCGCGACGCAGGGGCGACCTCCATTCTCGTCTTGCCGATCGAGCGGCTCGTGCCGTGAGGGGGGCGGGACTCGACGACGCGATCACCGTTGTCTCGCCGATCGTCGCCGACGTTCGAGCGCGCGGTGACGAGGCAGTGCTCGAGTGGACGGAGCGCTTCGACGGTCCCCGCCCGGACGGGTTCAGGGTCTCGGCCGAGGTGATTGCAGCTGCCGAGGTCGACGCCGACGTGCTCGAGGCATTGCGCGCGATGATCCGCGCCGTGCGGACCTTCAGTGAAGCTCAGCGGCCGCGCGACACCTCCGTCGAGGCAGCGCCGGGGATCGTCTCTGACCGGCGGTGGCTGCCACTCGACTCGGTCGGTATCTGCGTCCCGAGCGGCACGTTTCCGCTGCCGTCGTCGCTCGTGATGGCAGCCGTTCCGGCGCTCGTGGCCGGGGTTCGCCGGATCGCGGTCGTCACACCGAGACCGGTCTCGGCCACGCTCGTGGTTGCGCGAGAGCTCGGCCTCGACGAGGTCTATGCGATCGGCGGGGCGCAGGCGGTTGCTGCGCTCGCGTACGGGACGGCGTCGATCGCGCCTGTCGACCGCATTGTCGGACCCGGAAATGCGTACGTCACCGCCGCGAAGCTTCTCGTCTCGACGCGCGTCGGTATCGACATCCCTGCCGGCCCCAGTGAGGTGATCGTGATCGCCGACGGGTCAGCCGACCCGGAAGCGTGCGCGGCGGATCTCCTCGCCCAGGCCGAGCATGGGAGCGAGAGCGAGGCGCTTCTGCTCAGCACTGATCGGGTGCTGTCCGATGCAGTGACTATTCGTGTTGCTCGATATGACAACGTCAAGATTGAAACCGTTGCTTCTCTGGCTGTGGCGCTGGCGCGCTCGGAGGCATTCGCGCCCGAGCACCTCGAGCTCCACGTCGCCGACCCCGAAGCGCTCCTTGCCGGCGTGCGGAACGCCGGCTCGGTCTTCATCGGTGGCTCTGCCGTCGTCGGCGACTACGCGGCGGGGGCGACGCACGTTCTTCCAACGGGCGGCCTCGCGCGCTCCTCCGGTGGGCTCGGCCTCGAGATGTTCATGAAGCCGCTGCAGATCGTCAGGGCGACGGCTGCAGGCGCCGAAGCAGCTGCTCGCGTTGTTGGGCCGATCGCGAGGGCCGAAGGGCTGCCGCTCCACGCGGCTGCGGCCGAGCGGGCCATGGGGCGAGCATGAGCATCGGCGGAGAAGCACCACGCGGTCCCGACGCGATCCCGCTCTCCGACGCGTTTGCGCCATACAAGTGGGCTGCGACTGTTGAAGAGGTCGCTGCCCGTCACGGTCTCGCACCCGCCGAGGTGTTGAAGTTCGACCAGAACACACCGCCGTTTCCGGGCGTTGCCCAGATCCCGCTGGCCGAGAGCTTCGCGACGTTGGACCGCTACCCGAGCGGCTTGTACCGCGAGTTGCGGGAGGCAGCCGCCGGCTACGTGAACGATCGTTCCGGCACCGAGATCGATTGGGAGCAGGTCGTCATCGGAGCGGGTGCAGACGACCTCATCATGCTCTGTGCCCGCACCTACCTCGGGCCCGGTCGCTCGGCAGCGATGGCGGCGCAGACGTATTCGTTCTACCGCACGGTCACGTTGCTCTGCGGAGCAGATCCTGTGATCGAGACGGAGGGTGCAAGCCTGATCTGGCGTTGCAACCCGGAGAATCCGACCGGCGCGGTGACGGCAGCCGCTGATCTCGTCGAGCTCGCGCGCCGCTACCCGAGCGCAGCCGTGGTCGTCGATGAGGCGTACATCGAGTTTGGTGGTGCGTCGGTCGTGCCGTGGCTCGACGAGTGCCCCAATCTGATCGTTCTTCGTACGATGTCGAAGGCGTTCGGCTACGCGGGCCTTCGCGTTGGGTACGCCATCGCGGCACCCGACACTGCGGCCGTGCTCGAAGCGCGTCGCGCCCCGGCGCCGATCGCCTCGCCGGCAGCACGCATCGCGGCTGCAGCGCTGCGCGATCCGAGATACGACCTCGATTCGGAGATCCGGGAGCGTGAGCGTGTCCGCGCCGCCCTCGTTGCTGCCGGGTTCGACGCGCCGCCTGCGGCCGGCAATTTTGTGTGGATTCGCTCCGACGCCGATCTGGGCGCTGCCCTCGAGGCGAAGGGCATCATCGTCCGCGCCTTCCGGAACGGCATTCGTGTGACTCTCCGCCGGCCTTCCGAGAACAACGTCTTCCTCGAGGCGCTCGGAGTCGAGCCAGGCGCGGTTCCGGGGCGCGAGTCCACGATCATCCGCACGAGCACCGAGACGGCGCTCCGCATCACCCTTGGACTCGATGGCAGCGGCCGGTCGCACGTCCGGACGGGTATCGGCTTCCTCGACCATCTCCTCACGCTGTTCGCGTTCCACGCAGGCTTCGATCTCGCTTGCGTTGCCGGAGGTGATCTCGACGTCGATGAGCACCACACCGTTGAGGATGTCCTCGCCGCGCTCGGGGATGCATTGCAGCAGGCGCTCGGCACGCGCGAGGGTGTCGCCCGCTACGGCTCGGCTGTCGTGCCGATGGACGAGGCGCGCGCGACCGCTGCCGTCGATCTCGTTTGTCGCGCGCACGCGGAGATCTCGCTCGGCTTCACGGGCGACCGGGTCGGGGGGCTGGCCGTCTCGCTTCTTGCGCACGCGCTCGAGCGGTTCACGATGCAGGGCGGCTGCACCGTGCACGTCGACGCGGCGGGCGCCGACGATCACCACATCGCGGAGGCGGCGTTCAAGGCCCTTGGGCAGGCGCTTCGGCAGGCCGTTGCTCCTGGCGACGGCGGGATCCGGTCGACCAAGGGGATCGCGTGAGAGTCGTGCTCGCCGACTACGGCGCCGGCAATCTCCGCTCTGTCGCCTCGGCCTTCGCTCGCGCGGGTGCCGAGATAACGATCACGGTCGATCCGGCCGAGGTTCGAGAGGCACCACTGGCAGTCATCGCTGGGGTTGGACACGTTGAGAGCGCGGCGCGCGGGCTAAGGATGCACGGCCTCGACGCGGCGATTCGCGATCGCGTTGCAGCCGGTCGCCCGGTGCTCGGCATCTGCGTCGGAATGCAGCTGCTCTTCGGCGCGAGCGACGAGGGGGGATCAGGAATGGAGATCCTCGGAGGCACTGTCTCTCGCGTGCAGGCAGCGCGTGTGCCTCACATGGGCTGGAACACCCTGGAGATAACGCAGCCGGGAGAGCTCGTCCTGGGCCTCGAAGGCGAGGATGTCTACTTCGCGCACAGCTACGCCGTGGAGCCGACGGACGATGCGGTCGTCGTCGCCGTTGCCGATCATGGTGGCCGCATCGTTGCGGCAGTCGAGCACGGAGCCGTCGCCGGTGTCCAGTTTCACCCCGAGCGGAGCGCCCTCGCGGGTGCGCGCATCCTCGAAAACGCGCTGGCATGGTCAAGAAGCGCGTAATCCCCTGTCTCGATGTCGCAGGCGGGCGCGTCGTCAAGGGCGTCAACTTTGTCGACCTGCGCGAGATGGGCGAGCCCATCGACCTCGCAACGCGATACTCGGAGCTGGGCGCCGACGAGCTCGTCTTTCTCGACATCACTGCGACGCTCGAGGGCCGCGGGCCGATCCTCGGCCTGATCGAGCGGGCCGCAGCCGAGTTGACGATCCCGTTCACGGTCGGGGGTGGAGTCACCGGTCTCGACGATGCACGCTCACTCCTCCGCGCAGGAGCGGACAAGGTCGCGATCAACCGCGCGGCGTTCGACGACCCGTCGATCCTGACCGCCCTGGCCGACGAGTTCGGATCGCAGGCCGTCGTCTGCGCGATTGACGCCCGTGCCGGTGAGGTCGTCACGCATGCGGGGAAGACCCCACGAGGTCGCGATGCTGTGGACTGGGCCGTCGAGGCCGTCCAGCGCGGCGCGGGCGAGCTGCTAGTCACGTCGATCGACGCCGACGGGACGCGCGAGGGCTATGACCTCCCGCTGACGCGCGCCGTGGCAGCGGCCGTGGAGGTTCCCGTCATCGCGTCTGGTGGAGCAGGTGAGGCGCGACACCTCGCTGAAGCGTTCGAGGTCGGCGCCGAGGCCGCGATCATCGCGTCAATCGTCCACGAGCGGCCCGAGCGCCTGCCCGAGTTGAAGATCGAGCTGAAGGAGATGGGATGGAACGTCAGGATATGAGCGCGCCCGAGCTGACAGCGGCGATCGTCCAGGACGCGACGAGTGGCCGCGTTCTCATGCTTGCCTGGATGGACGACGAGGCGCTCCGCCGTACCCGCGAGTCGGGCGAGGCGTGGTTCTGGAGTCGCTCCCGCGAGGAGTACTGGCACAAGGGCGCGACGTCGGGAAACACGATGGCGATCGTCGAGATCCGCGACGACTGCGATGGCGATGCAATCCTCCTCCGCGTGAACCCGGCTGGCCCGGCATGTCACACCGGTGCCGAGTCGTGCTTCGCGCCGTGGCTGTGGCGCGTCGTCGCGGAACGTGCAGCGAACCGGCCAGAAGGCTCGTATGTCGTCTCGTTGCTCGACAAGGGCGTCGCCGCGGGGGCTCAGAAGGTCGGGGAGGAGGGCGTCGAGGTCGCCCTGGCCGCCGTCGCCGACACCGACGAGCGCCTCGTCGAAGAGCTTGCCGATCTCTGGTTCCACAGCTACGTGCTGCTCGCGGCGCGTGGTCTCGATCCGCAGCGGGTCGAGGAGGAACTGGTTCGACGTCACGCAGGCTGAGCGCCGGCCGCGCCAGTGTCTAGTCGAGGTGCCGGAGTGCCAGAAGGAGCGCGGCCACCGGTACCGCGCCGCAGATCGCGCCTGAGTCGATGAGACCCTCGATGTCCGTGAGAGGAACGAGTACGACATCTGGAGCCTCCATCTCGTGCTGCTCGGGCTCGTGCGTCCGCTCGGCATTCCGCGCGAGAAAGCCGTAGCCCTGGTTCGCGGCCTTCGATGCATCGAGGTCGAACGACCCGAGGAGATCCAACGAGGGGGCTTCGAAACCGGTCTCCTCCCGCAGTTCTCGCGCGCCTGCGGCAGCGGCGCTTTCGCCCTCGTCGATCGCTCCGCCCGGGAGGTCGAGAACAATTCGACGGACACCCTGCTTCCACTGGCGCACGAGCACGACCTCCCGTGCCCCGGTGATCGCAACGACGAGCGAATAGTCGGAAAGCGCGCCGACGAAGTAGTCGTCGACGACACGGCCGCTCGGGAGCCGAGCCGTGTCACGCCGGACGCGGTAGTGCTCGTGATCGAGGGCCGGTTCGGATCCGAGTTGCTCCCATGGCTCGATCGGCATAAGGGCGATGCTGGAGGCAACTGGTGATCAGGTAGGAACGGAACTGGCCTCGGTCGCGATGCCGCGGACGAGCCGCCGTGTGCGGCGGCGGCGAGCGTCATCATGAAGGTATGAAGATCCAGACCCGCGGGAAGGCTCAAGGGGGTAGTGCCGGGCTGTGACGCTCAGAATGCACACCGACGAGATCGAGATCGACGAGGCACTCGTGGGTCGGCTCGTGCGAGAGCAGTTCCCCAACTGGGCAGAGCTGCCGCTTCAGCGGATCGAGCCCGCGGGGACGGACAACGCGATCTTTCGGCTTGGCTCCGATCTCTGCGTGCGACTCGCGCGGCGTGAAGGCCCGTCGACGCCGGGAGGTCCCGAGTACGACTGGCTGCCGCGGCTTGCCCCGTTGCTGCCGTTCGAGATTCCAAGCCCGGTCGCGCAGGGTCGCCCAACGAGCGACTATCCGTGGTTCTGGGACGTTCACACGTGGGTCGACGGTGAAACGGTGCTGGTCGAGTCGATCGATGCGATCCAGGCCGCACGCGACCTCGCGAGGCTCGTCGGGGCGCTACAACGCATCAGCGCAATGGAGGCGCCGGATGGACGCGGCATCCCACTTGCTGAACGCGACGAAGGGACGCGCGTCTGGCTCGCGCAACTCGGTGGCGATCCGGCGCCGACGGCGGAATGGGAGCGGGCGCTCGCGGCACCGCCCTGGGAGGGGCCGCCTGTGTGGCACCACGGCGACCTCGATGCGCGCAACTGGCTCGTTCGTAACGGGCGCATCAGCGGCGTGATCGACTGGGGCTCGATGGGCGTCGGCGATCCAGCGTGCGACGTGATGGTCGCCTGGAAACTGCATTCGCCCGCTGCACGCGACGCGTTCCGCGAGGCGTTGCCAACCGACGACGCGACCTGGGATCGGGCGCGAGGCTGGGTTCTGTCGCAGGCGGTGGCGGCGCTCG
>JBKJVI010000109.1:0-18144 GCA_046590225.1 Gaiella sp.
TCCACCGCTCCCACAACTCGCGACGCTCCCCAACCGTGAACAACCTCCGCCTCCTCGCCACCACACACCTCCAGCTCGACAGCCGACAGATGTTGCAACGACGGGTTGACGGCACCCAGGAAACAGCATCGCTGTGAGACACCCCACTAGTCGTCGCTCCCGTGGTCGTCGTCACTCTCGTCGGCGTGCTCGTCGTCATCGCCCGGATCATCGTCGTCCGCCTCCGACTGGCTCGCGTCGTCATCGTCGTCCTTGGTCGCGTGCTCGTCCTCATCGTGAGCGCCGCGGACTGTCCACACGGCCGGGCTGCCAACAGCGTTGCACTCGAGCTCGATCATCGTTCCGACCTCGACGACGAGAACGCGACCGACCGGAACCACGCAGGAGACCAGCAGGCCCATCGCATCAACGGTGATCGTGCCGGATGCATCCGCCGTCGCCGGAACGAGAACGGTGACCTTGCCCCGCACCTCCATCTCACCGGCAGAACCAGCGCCGACACCCGCTTGGGACGCCACGACGACGACGTGGTCGGCGTCGAGCGACCCATCGTCATCGATCTCGACCTCGGCCTTGACGACATCGCCGACCTTCGGGCCTGACGTGGCAGAGGCCGTCGTGCGAGAACTCTTCGTCGGATGGAGGGTCACCGCGAGAATGGTTCCGCCCGCGTTCAGGACGGCGCGGCGCTTCACTATTCGTACGATCGTCCCGCGCACGAGTGCCTTCTGGGCTCTTCCGCTCACGGTGATCCGGGTGGCCGTCGCGAGGCGCCCTGCGACGACCGTTGTCCGAACAGCCACCTTCCGGCCAACCGTGACGCGCGCCAGCGAGCCCGGCACGACAACCGCCTGAACGCTGCCGCCTGGAAGCGCCAGAACCAGCGCGTGGTGGGCACGATCCTTTGCGACGACAGTGCCTCGAACGGTGTGTGCTGCAGGAGGCGCGGCGACCGCGGCAGGAACGAAGACCACGGCGGCGAGTGCTGCAAGGGGGAGGAGGCGGCAAATCATGCGAGATGTCCTTTCGGGGGAGGGAGAGCGGTCACTCACCAGGTAAGAGGTCATCGGCGCCCGAAACTTGCGCCTTGACGAAAAAGACTCCCCGAACGGGGTACGGGAGAAAACGATCCGAACCGGAAGTCCACGCACGGGCCGACGCGGCCCGGCCCTCGCGAGGAGGCGACTACTCGGTGATCGTGCTCAGGGCACCCGCAGCCGACGTCGTGACCCCGACGCCTTCGCGAACGAGTGCGGCCTGAACTTCCTCGCGCGCCTTGTAGATCCGCCATTTCACGGTCGCGAGCGTGATCTCGAGCGAATCGGCGATCTCGGTGTACGACAGGCCGACGATGTCGCGAAGGAGGAGCGCCATCTTGAGGTCGACGTTCAACGCCTCGACAGCGCGCCAGAGAGCGGTGATCGTCTCGGCCCGCTCGAACGGCGCATCGAGCGACTCGAGCGGCGCAATGTCATCGATGTTCACGACGCTCTTCGGGCGCCGCTCTAGAGCACGAAGTTCGTCGAGCACGCGGTTCTTCGTCACCTGGAACATCCAGGTCGTGAATCGGGAGCGCAACGAGAATCCGGGCAGACCCTGGTAAATCCGGAGGAACGCCTCCTGCGTCAGGTCTTCGGCGAGCGCGCGGTCGCCGACGAGGCGCAGCACGTAGTTGTAGACCGGCCGCTCGTAGGCGCGAACAATGATCGAGAACGCCCGCTCGTCGCCCTTCTGGGCTTTGCGGAGAATTCCGAGATCAGGCTGTTCGAGGGCCAATTCGCGGCGGAGCATACAGCCGATACCAAGGATTTCACCAACAATTTACGACTCGCTGAAATGTCACCGATTGTCTGCACTCAGATCGGCTCCGGTCATCGCCTCCGGGACCTTCAGTCCGAGCAGGAGGAGCACCGTTGGGGCGAGATCGGCGAGGCCGCCGTCCGCGCGCAGAAGGATGTCGTCAGCTGTGAGCACGAGCGGGACGGGGTTCGTCGTGTGAGCGGTGTGCGGGCTGACGCCGTCGGCCTCGAGCATCATCTCGGCGTTCCCGTGATCCGCCGTGACGAGGCACACACCTCCTCGTGCGAGCGTTGCGTCAACGACACGACCCAGAGCAGCATCCGCGGTCTCGACCGCCCTGATGACAGCGGGGATCACGCCCGTGTGGCCGACCATATCGGGGTTCGCGAAGTTGACGACGCAGAACGCGTAGCCATCCGGAAGCGCACGGACGACCTCGTCGGCGACGCGTGCGGCCGACATCTCGGGCTTCTCGTCGTATCCCGCAACATCGCGTGGCGAGGGCACGAGCACGCGGGTCTCTCCCTCCCACTCTGGTTCTTCACCGCCGTTGAAGAAGTACGTGACGTGCGCGTACTTCTCGGTCTCGGCGGCGTGGAGCTGCGTCAAACCGGCGGCGCTGAGGGTCTCGGCGAGCGTGTCCGCGACCTCCCGCTCGGGGAAGGCGACAGGCGCATCGATGTCCTCGGAGTACCGCGTCATCGTGGTCAGGTCCACACCTCGCTCGAGGAGGCGTCGTGAGAGCTGTCGACCGCGATCCGGCCGGAAGTTGAAGAAGATCGCTGTGTCGGTGCCTGCACGCAGACGCGGTCGGCCTTCGAACACCACCGGCTCGATGAACTCGTCGGTCACGCCGGCGGCGTAGCTCGCGGACACGGCCTCGACCGGGTCGGCGGCGCCCACGCCTGTGTCGTCGAGAATCGCGTCAACCGCCCGATCTGTGCGCTCGGCCCGATTGTCGCGGTCCATCGCGTAGTAGCGCCCGATGACGGTCGCAATTCGCTCCGCGGGGAGCTGCGCGAGATCCGCCGCCGCGGCATGCGGCGAGACATCCCGACCGTCCGTGAAGGCATGGATCCAGACGCGCTCCTCCATCGTTTCGCGCCGTGCGAGCTCGAGGAGCGCAACGAGGTGATCAATGTGAGAGTGGACGCCGCCGTGGGAGACGAGGCCGAGGAGGTGGACGTCTCCGCCGCGTTCACGTGCTCGCTCGAATGCGCCACGAAGCGCAGCGTTCTCAAAGATCGTCCCGTCCGCAACGGCGACGTTCACGCGCATCAGGTCCTGAAAGAGCACGCGGCCGGAGCCGATCGTGAGGTGACCGACCTCCGAGTTCCCCATCTGCCCTTCCGGTAGTCCGACGGCCGGCCCGGAGGCGGCGAGCGTCGCATGGGGATACGTCGCCCAGAGTCGATCGAAGACAGGCGTGTCTGCGAGCTCGACGGCATTCCCCGGACTGGCCGGGGCGACGCCCCAGCCGTCGAGAACGACGAGCGTTACGAGAGGGAAGCTGCGATCTGACACAGGCTCGAGAACGACGCGGCGTCGAGGGATGCTCCGCCCACGAGGGCGCCGTCGATCGACGGCTGAGAGAGCAGCTCAGCAGCGTTGTCCGGCTTCACGGAGCCGCCGTAGAGCACGCGGGTCTCGTGAAGCGATTTGATGAACGCGTGGGCGTCTTCGGCGATCTGGGGCGTCGCGGTCTTGCCGGTGCCTATCGCCCACACCGGTTCGTAGGCGATCACGAGGGCCTCGTGCCGCGGTAACACTCCGACCTGTCGACGAAGCACCGCTTCGGTCTCGCCGGTCTCGCGCTCGGCCTCCGTCTCGCCGACGCACGCGATCACCTCGAGCCCGACAGCGAGTGCGGCCTCGGCGCGGCGCCGCACCGTGTCGTCCGTCTCACCGAAGAAGAGCCGCCGCTCCGAGTGCCCGACGAGCGTCCCCTGCACGCCGAGCTCGAGCAGCATCCGCGCCGAGATCTCGCCGGTGAAGGCGCCCTTGTCGGCCCAGTGGACATTTTGCGCGTAGATCGGCCACTCCTCGCCGACCGCGGCCTCGAGCGAGACAAACGGCGGACAGAGCACCACATCGACTCCGTCCGGAGCCCCGAAGGAATCAAAGAACGCGAGTGTGTCGATCGGCCCCTTGAACATCTTCCAGTTGCCGGCGATCAGCTTGGGCATCAGTCAGCCTCCGGGATAGCGGCGATGCCGGGAAGCTCCCGGCCTTCCAGGAACTCCAGGGACGCACCGCCGCCCGTCGAGACCCACGAGACGCTCGTCGCCAGCCCGAACTCGGTGATTGCGCGCACGGAATCGCCTCCGCCCACAACGGAGTAGGCATCTGCGGCCGCGACCGCTTCTGCGACGGAGCGCGTGCCCGCGGCGAAGCGATCCCACTCGAAGACGCCCATCGGCCCGTTCCAGAAAACCGTCGCCGCGCCGCGAATGATCTCGGCGAATGCATCCGCCGTTTCAGGCCCGATGTCGAGGCCGAGCCAGCCGTCTGGAACATCGTCCACGCGTGCTGCATGTGCCTCCGCGTCGGCTGCGAAACTCTCGGCCGCAACAACATCGGTCGGCAGCTCGACGGGGAACGAGAGCGGGTTGTGAACGCGAACCTGCTCCGCCATCTTGCCACCGATCAGCACGCGATCGGCACGCCCACCGAGATGCTCGAGAACCGCCAGCTTGTCGTCGACCTTGGCGCCACCTGCAACGATCACGAAGGGATGCGCAACGTCTCCGAGAAGCCGGCCGAGGTGCTCGATCTCGGCGAGGAGCAGGAGCCCCGCGTAGGCGGGCAGGAGCCGCGCCACACCTTCCGTCGAGCAGTGAGCGCGGTGAGCCGAGCCGAACGCGTCGTTGACATAAAGATCCATCCCCTCCGCGAGTTCGGCGGCGTAGCCGGCGTCGTTCGCCGTCTCCCCCGGGTTGAAGCGCGTGTTCTCGCGCACGCTAAGACGATCGTCCGGAAGGAGCTCCCGGAGACGAGCCGCAACCGGTGCGATCGCGAAGCGGGCGTGATCCTCAGGGGTCTTCGGCCGGCCGAGGTGCGAGACGACGCAGACCTCCGCCGCGCCGTGCTCGAGAAGCCAGCGAAGCGTCGGGAGCGACACCCGGATCCGGGTGTCGTCCGCGATCACCCCGTCGGAGAGCGGCACGTTGAAGTCGGCCCGAACGAGGACCCGTCGGCCAGTGACGTCTGCGGTCTCGACCGAGCGGGGCAGCCTCACGCCAGAAGCTTCCCGACGAGGTCGACGAGGCGGCAACTGTATCCCCACTCGTTGTCGTACCAACCGAAGAGCTTGACGTTCCGCCCATGCACCATCGTCAGCTTTGCGTCATAGATGCACGAGTAGGCCGAACCCTGAATGTCCGTCGAGACGATCGGGTCGGGCTGGTACTGGAGAATGCCGGCGAGCGGTCCCGCGGCGGCGGTCCGATAGGCGGCGTCGACCTCTTCGAGCGTGACCTCGCGCTCCAGCGTGACAACAACGTCCGTGAGGGATCCGGTCGGTACCGGCGCTCGCACGGCCACTCCGTCGAGCTTGCCCTTGAGTTGCGGCAGCACGAGGCCGATCGCCTTTGCGGCTCCGGTCGACGTTGGGATGAGGTTGACCGCTGCGGCTCGTGCCCGACGCAGGTCACTGTGAGGCATGTCGAGGATCACCTGGTCGTTCGTATAGGCGTGAATCGTCGTCATGAAGCCGGACTCGATCGTCGCAAGGTCGTCGATCACCATGGCAAGCGGCGCGATGCAATTCGTCGTGCACGATGCGTTCGAGACGATGTGATGCTGGCTCTTGTCGTAGCCCTTGTCGTTGACACCGAGCACGATCGTGTAGTCGGGATCGGTGGCGGGCGCGGAGATGATTACCTTGCTCGCACCCGCGTCGATGTGCTTCTGCGCTCCCTCACGGGAGGTGAAGAACCCTGTCGATTCGAGGACGACATCGACGCCCAGATCGCCCCACGGCAACGCCGCCGGATCGCGCTCGGACAGCATCTTCATCCGCTCACCGCCGGCGTTGATGACGCCGTCCTCGAGCGACACCTCGCCCGGGAACGGACCGAGGACCGAGTCGTACTTGAGGAGATGTGCCATCGTCGTGGCGTCACCGAGATCGTTGACGGCGACGATCTCGATCCCCGCGGCACGCTCCTGCTGCGCCCGGAAGAAGTTGCGCCCGATGCGTCCAAACCCATTGATGCCGACGCGAACCGCCATGATCCCTCGCTCTCTTCGAAAAGGTCGATGTCTCCAGCGAGTCTATCCCGGCCTTCCTGCCGCCTCCCTGTTAACCGACCGTTGCGCCTCCGATCCGAGTTGAGGAATCGAGCGCCGGGCTTCATACTCGCGTGTGGTGGGTCCGCGCTCCCGGTCGGTGAATCCAGACCCCGTTCGCCGTCCAGTCCGGAGCGCGCTCGTTGGGGGAGGAGGTCGTCCTCGGAGCTCCTCCCCCAAGCCCGCCGTCTAGAGAGGAATCCGCGCCCGCGGCCCTCAGCGTTCCGCGAGCTCGACGAGCCGCGCGAGGCGCCGTTGCACAGCCGCCTTGGTGGCAGGTGGGCTCGTCAGCGCGGCGAGCTCGCGGAGGGACATCGCCGGATTGCGCAGACGGAGGTGTGCTGCCTCCCGAAGCGGCTCCACGAGCGTCTCGAGAGAGCCAGATGCCCGGAGAGCCCTCGCCGCGTCGAGCTGCCTCTGCGCCGCTCGCGCTGTGCGGACGAGATTCGCCTGGTCGGCATTCGTGAGTCGATTCGCCTCCGAACGCATCTCCGCAACAACGCTCCGCTCCTCCAGGCCAAGGACGGCATCCACCACCCCCGCCGCAAGCAGGTATCCCTCGATCTCCTCCCAGCCCTTCGCGTAGGCACGAGCATGTGACGGCCTGTCCTCGATCTTGACACGAACCTCCGCCGACGAACAGACGCTGCGAAGGAACGAGGCGCCCGCGAGAGTCGGCGTCCTGACCTCGAGATGAGGCGATCGAGGCCCCGTCAGGGATCCGCCGCCGAGGAAGGCGCCGCGCAGATAGGCCCCACGGCAGCATGATCGAGCAACGACGCGCCCGGGGGGGCGCTCGAGAGGTCGGTGTCGCTCGTCCAGGACGCCCGCTTCCGCGAGCGTCACGAGCGTCGGCTCGGAGCCCTCGACATGGAGCTGGAAGCGCGTCGCCCGGCCAAAAGAGTGTGCGACATACGTTCGGATCTCAGACGGGATCCGGAGCTCGGCGAGGAGCGCGAACGCTCGCCTCGCCGCGGCCGATGGGCCAAGGTCGAGGTGGAGGTCTATGGCTCCGCGTCCGCGGAGGTGCACGACGCCCGCGGTGTGAAACAGCGCAGACAGCTCCGCGAGGCGATCGCAGCGCTTCTGCGGTGCAATCGCAGCGAGCTCCGCCCTGACATCCTCGACCAGCGAGCCGGAGCTCATAGATGCACGCCCTCGAGGGCGAGCAAACGCTGCTTGAGCACAGGGCCCGCCGCACCGTAGCCCCCGATCCCGTTGGCGGCGACAACGCGGTGGCACGGAATGATCAGCGAGTAGCGGTTGTCGGCGCAAAACGACCCCGCTGCTCGAGCGGCGCCGGGACGCCCTGCGAGCGCAGCCAGCTCCCCGTAGGTGACGACCTCTCCCCATGGGATCGCACGTGCGGCGGCGGCGAGCTCGCGCTGGAGCGGTGTCGCCCAGTCGAGGTCGACGACAACGCCGCCATACGTCGTGCGCTTTCCGGCGAGATGAGCCTCGACGCGTCGACACAGATCCGACACGAACGCGGCGCAGATCGTTGTCGATGCGCCCGGTATCGTTCCTGCTGGGAGCCCTGCTCCCCCGTCGGGGGGTGCTGTTGCGGGTCTTGCAAGCGCTGCCCACGTACCGCGGGACCCGCTTCCCGAAGTGGGTTCAGCCCGTCCACTCGAGCTCGCGGAACCCTCGCCGGCTCCCGCCGAGCCGGCGCGCAACTCCTCGGAGGCGAGCTCATGCTGGATCACGATTCGATCGCGTACCCAGATCTCGCCCACGCCCCAGCCGGTCACGCCGTAGGAGTATCGCGTCACGCGCACGCTCACGACAATACAATCGACGCGTGAGCTCTCCCGGAATCTTCCGTCCGCCGGCCGCCGTCAACGAGCCGATCTCGAGCTTCGCCCCGGGCACTCCCGAGCGGGCCGCGCTCCAGGTACGTCTCGGCGAGATGTCCACCGAGCGCATTCACATTCCGATGGTGATCGGTGGCGAGCGCGTCGAGAGCGGAACGACGTTCGAAGCAGTGATGCCCCACCGGCGCTCCCACGTCCTCGCCGACGTCGAGCGCGGAGGTGCCACCGAGGTCGAGCGGGCAATTGCTGCCGCCCGTGCAGCCGCCCCCGAGTGGTCGCGCACACCCTGGCACGAGCGCGTCGCAATCTTCCTCCGCGCGGCCGAGTTGATCGCAGGGCCGTGGCGTTCCACGATCAATGCCGCGACGATGCTCAACCAGTCCAAGACTGCCTTCCAGGCCGAGATCGACGCGGCGTGTGAGACCATCGACTTCCTTCGCTACAACGCCGAATATCTCGTCCGGATCTACGAGGAGCAGCCTGTCTCGTCGCCGGGTGTCTGGAACCGCATGGAGTACCGGGCGCTCGAGGGATTCGTGTTCGCGATCAGCCCGTTCAACTTCACCGCGATCGGTGCGAACCTCACGTCGTCGCCTGCCCTGATGGGCAACACGGTGGTCTGGAAGCCCGCCTCCACCCAGGCACTGTCGGCCTGGATCACGATGCGGATCTTCGAGGAGGCCGGCCTCCCGCCGGGTGTGATCAACCTCGTCTTCGGCCCTGGTGCCGAGATGGGCGCCGCGGCGCTCGCAAGCCCCGAGCTCGCCGGTGTGCACTTCACCGGCTCCACGGCGGTCTTCGAGTCGATCTGGCGTACGATCGGCAACGACATCGGCCGCTATCGCGGCTACCCGAGGATCGTCGGCGAGACCGGCGGTAAGAACTTCGTCGTCGCCCACCCGTCCGCGAACCCGACCGAGGTCGCCGCAGCGATTGTCCGCGGCTCCTTCGAGTATCAGGGCCAGAAGTGCTCTGCTTCCTCTCGGCTGTATATCCCGTCCAATCTCTGGGCGGACGTGCGCGACACGCTCGAGCGCGAGGTCGCGACGATCTCCGTCGGCGACGTCAGCGACTTCACGAACTTCATGGGTGCCGTGATCGACGAGACGTCCTTCAACACCCAGCGCGACGCGATCGCCGAGGCGCGTGCCGCCGGTGCCGAAATCGTCGTCGGCGGCGGCACCGATGACAGCGAGGGATGGTTCGTCGACCCCACGGTGATCAAAACTGACGACCCCGACTTCAGACTGTTGCGCGACGAGCTGTTCGGGCCGATCGTGACGGCGTGCGTCTACGACGAGTCGAAATGGTCAGAGACGCTCCGCACCGTCGACGAGACGAGCGAGTACGCGCTCACCGGGTCCGTGTTCGCCAATGATCGCTACGCCATCGTCGAGGCGCATGACGCGCTACGAAACGCGGCCGGGAACTTCTACATCAACGACAAGTCGACGGGTGCGGTCGTCGGCCAGCAGCCGTTTGGTGGCGCCCGCGCCTCGGGCACGAACGACAAGGCCGGCTCGATGTGGAATCTGATCCGCTGGGTCAGCCCTCGCACGATCAAGGAGACCCTCGTGCCGCCGAGCGACTACCGCTACCCGTTCCTGCAGCCCGACGAATGATGCGCGCCGCGCCCGGCCTCGCACTCGCGGGGATCGGCGTCGCACTCTCGCTCGGCGCGCACCGGGTGCTCTCGGGCCTCCCTCCACTCGTCCTCTGCGTCGCGCTCGGCGTTGCGCTCGCGAACATCGCGCGCGTCCCGCAGGCAGCGGCTCCCGGGCTGAGGGTCGCCGGAGGACCCGTGCTCAAGCTCGGCGTCGTGCTGCTCGGCCTCGACCTCGTCTTCCCCGACATCCTCGCGCTTGGCTTCAAGGCGCTTCTCGTCGTCGTCGGCGTCGTGATGATCACCTTCTTCGGAACGCGGTGGGCCGGTCGGAAGCTCGGCCTCTCGGACGACCTGTCACTCCTTGTCGCCACCGGCTTCTCGATCTGCGGCGTCTCAGCGATCGCTGCAGCCAACGGCGTCATCGACGCCGACGAGGACGAGGTGGCCTTCTCCGTCGCGCTCGTGACCCTCTGCGGCACGCTTGCCATCGTGACGCTGCCGCCTCTACAAGGCATCCTCGGACTCGACGACGAGCAGTTCGGCGCCTGGGTGGGAGCAAGCGTTCACGATGTTGCGCAAGTGGTCGCAACATCTTCCACGGCAGGCAGCGTCGCGCTCGCGACCGCCATCGTCGTCAAGTTGACCCGCGTGATGCTGCTGGCTCCGCTCATTGCCGGAATCGCGCTGCGGCATCGACGGACGAGGTCGGAGCGCGGCGAGCGGCCGCCGCTCGTGCCGCCGTTCATCATCGCCTTCATCGGCATGGTCGTGATCGCGAGCATCGGCATCGTCCCCGACAGCGTGCTCGTCCGGATCGACGACCTTCGCACGGTGGTACTGGGAATGGCGCTCTTTGCGCTCGGCACGCGCGTCAACGTCGGTCGGATGCGTCAACTCGGTGCCCGTCCGCTCGCGCTCGGCCTTGCCTCGTGGCTCCTCATCGCTGTCGTCGCGTATGCCGGTGTCCGCCTCGCCTGGGCCTGATCGAGCGTGGCTCCTGACCCGTTGGTCAGGAGCGTGGCAAACCGCGATAGACTCTCGCCGATGAGCCGCGAAGCACGCCACGACATCCTTTTCGAGCCGGTCAAGATCGGCCCCGTTATCGCCCGGAATCGCTTCTTCCAGGTTCCCCACTGCAACGGGATGGGCCACAGGGATCCGACCCCACTCGCCTTCATGCGCGGGGTCAAGGCGGAGGGCGTGTGGGCGGTCGTCTGTACCGAAGAGGTCGAGATCCACCCCGCCACCGAGGTCGCGCCGTACGCCGAAGGGCGCCTCTGGGACGACGAGGACATCCCGGCCCTCGCCCGCATGGTCGAAAAGGTTCACGAGCACGGGTCTCTGGCCGGCATCGAACTTCTCCACAACGGCCGCGTCAGCTCGAACCTCTACAGCCGACTGACCTCGATGACCGTCGACCACATCCCGACGGACGGCTACGAGCCTGTCCAGTCCCGCCGCATGGCCCTCTCCGACATCGACGATCTCCGGCGGCGTCATCGCATCGCCACCCGCAGATCGCTTCAGGCCGGCTTCGACATCGTCTACGTCTACGCGGGCCACTACCTGAACACGATCGGTCAGTTCCTCTCGCCCCGCCTCAACCGCCGCACCGACGGCTACGGCGGCGACGCCACCGCGCGTGCCCGGCTACTGCGTGAAGTACTGGAAGACACGGTCGCGGAGGTCGACGGCAAAGCTGCGGTCGCGTGCCGGATCATGATCGACGACCTCTCGGGTCCCGGCGGATTCGGCCGCGAGGAGATGGAAGCCGTCCTCGCGCTCACCGGCGAGCTACCCGATCTGTGGGACTTCGTCGCAGGCGTGTGGGAGGACGACTCTGTCACGTCCCGTTTCGGCGAAGAGGGCGGGCAGGAGGTCTACCTTCGCGGCCTCAAGCAGCTGACGACGAAGCCTGTCGTCGGCGTCGGCCGCTTCACCTCGCCCGATCTGATGGCCCGGATGGTGCGCGAGGGAGTGATGGACTTCGTCGGCGCCGCCCGCCCGTCGATCGCAGACCCGTTCCTGCCCGTGAAGATCGAGGAGGGACGCTACGAGGACATCCGCGAGTGCATCGGCTGCAATATCTGTGTCTCGGGTGACCACACGATCGTCCCGATCCGTTGCACGCAGAACCCGAGCATGGGAGAGGAATGGCGACGCGGCTGGCACCCCGAGACCTATCGGCCAACCACCGCTCCCGCCAAGGTACTCGTCGTCGGCGCCGGCCCGGCCGGGCTCGAGGCTGCCATGTCCCTCGGCAAGCGGGGCTATGACGTCGTGCTCGCCGAGGCCACCCGTTCGATCGGTGGACGAGTCGAGCGCGAAGCGCGGTTGCCGGGACTCGCAGCGTGGATCCGGGTCGTCGACTACCGCAAGGGCCAGCTCGACCGGCTCGGCAACGTCGAGATCGCACTCGGGAGCAGGCTAGCGGCGGACGAGATCCTCTCCTACGACTTCGACCACGTCGCAGTAGCGACTGGGTGTGCCTGGCGTCGCGACGGAGTCGGAAGGTGGCATCCCGAGGGGCCGCCGCTCGCAGATGGCGTCGCGGTTCTCACGCCCGACGACATCCTCGAAGGCTCGCGCCCTGCAGCGCAGGAGGTCGTGCTCTTCGACGACGACCACTACTACATGGGCGGCATTCTGGCCGAGCTGCTCGTCTGTGAGGGGCACGCCGTCACGCTCGTAACGCCCGCACCCAGGGTCTCCGAATGGTCGGTCAACACGATGGAGCAGCATCGGATCCAGGGTCGCCTGATCGAACTCGGCGTCACCGTCTCGACGTCGACCACGCTCGTCTCGGCAGGTGCCGGGGCTGCCACCGTGGCTTGCACCTACACCGACGCGGAACGGGAGCTTGCCTGCGACACGGTCGTGCTCGTGACTGCGCGGCTTCCCGAGGAGACCCTGTTCAAGGAGCTCGCCGAGCGCTCGCCCGAGTGGGCCGATGCTGGTCTCCTCACCGTCGAGGGTGTGGGCGATGCTCACTCACCCGGCACGATTGCCGCCGCCGTCTGGGATGGTCGACGGTACGCCGAGGAGCTCGACGCCGAGGATCCGGGCGACGATGTGCCGTTCCTGCGCGAGATCGTGCGCCTCGCGCCGAGCCCGTAGGCTACAAACCCGGCCCTCCGGTTCGATGGAGCTGCCCGTACACCGATCGTGCGGTTTTCGCCGGCAGCCCCGGAACGGCCTCGAGCTCCTCCTGGGAGGCCTCGAGAAACCGGTCGGCGGAACCGAAGTGATGCAGGATCGAGCGTCGGCGGGAGGGGCCGATGCCGTCGAGCGTGTCGAAGATCGACGAGAACGCCCGCGTATCGCGTTTCTGGCGATGAAAGGTGACGGCGAACCGATGCGCCTCGTCGCGAATGCGTTGCAGAAGCTGGAGCCCCGGATCATGGCGGTCGAGGATGATCGGATTCGGGCGATCGGGCACGAACACCTCCTCCTCCCGCTTGGCAAGCGCGATCACTGCGACGCGCGGCAGGCCGGCCGTTGCCTGGATCGCCTCGAGAGCAGCGGCGAGCTGGCCCTTGCCGCCGTCGATCACGACGAGATTCGGGACGGCCGAAAAGCTTTCGTCGTACCGGTCGGCGTCACCGTCGTCCCGCAGCCTCGCAAAGCGACGGCCAACAACCTGGGCCATCGACGCAAAGTCGTCTTGCCCATCGAGACCACGGACGGTGAACGAGCGGTAGTGCGCCTTCTTCGGCTGCGCGTCGACGAAGACCGTCATTGCGGCGACGATGTCTCGACCCTGCAGGTTGGAGATGTCGAAGCACTCGATCCGCACAGGCAGGCTCTCGAGGTTGAGGTTTTCGCGCAAGCTCTCGAGGGCCTCGATACGCCTGATGCGCTTCTGCTCCGCCGCTGTGGTCTCGTGCGCGAGGGCAATGTCGGCATTCTCGGCGGCGAGCTCGGCCAGTCGCTTCTTCTCGCCGCGAACAGGCGCCCGAACCTCGACTGCCGAGCCCCGTAATTCGGAAAGGAACCCGGCAAGCGCCTCCGTGTCAGTCAGGTCGGACGGGACGATCAGCTGCGAGGGGACGCTCGGAGCGGCCGTGTAGTACTCGAGACAGAAGCCCTCGAGAATGGTGGCGCGATCCTGGCCCTCGACATTCTCGAGGTGGAAGGCGTAGCGGTCGATCAGCTTGCCGTCGCGTAGCGGGAACAGCTGCACCGCCGCGCGGTCGCCGACAACCGCGAGCCCGATCACGTCAAACGTTCCCGCGTCCCGCCGGTCGGCCCCTTGCCGCTCGGCGAGGCTCTTGACCGCGAACAGGCGGTTGCGGTAGCGCGTCGCGTCCTCGTACCGCTCCTCGCCAGACGCAGTGCGCATCCGCCCCTCGAGCGAGCGCACGATCGAACGGGTGTCACCGGAGAGGAAGTCGATCACGCCGTCGATCTGCTCGCGGTACTCGTCCTTCGAGATGGCGCCGATACACGGAGCAGTACAGCGCTCGATGTGGAAGTCGAGACAGGGAATCCCCGAGTGCCGTCCCGGTTTCGGCCCTTCGCAGGGACGAAACTGGAAAACGCGATTGAGCACGTCGAGGGTCTCGCGCACCTTCTTCGCGTTCGCGTATGGCCCGAAGTAGACCGTCCCACGGCGATGTCGCTCGCGCGTGAACAACACTCTCGGATACTCGTCGGCGACCGTGACGGCGATGTACGGGAACGACTTGTCGTCCCGGAGACGCACATTGAACGGCGGACGATGGCGCTTGACGAGGTTCTGCTCGAGGTGCAGCGCCTCGGCCTCCGTCGACGTGACGATGATCTCGATCCGCGCTATCCGGCCGACCATGCGCTCGATCCCGAGGCGACCGTCCCCGCGGTTGAAGTAGCTCCGCACCCTGGAGCGAAGCGATTTCGCCTTACCGACGTAGAGGATGTCGTCGCCCTCGTCCCGAAAGAGATACACCCCGGGACTGCGCGGGAGCGTTCCGAGCTGCGCTCGTACGGTTTCAACCACGTTGGCTAGCGTATCGGTCGCATGTCTCGTCGCCTTCTTCCCATCATCGTCGCCCTCGCGTTCACCGCCGTGGTCGCCCCACCCGCCCTCGCCGGTGGTCCAGCGATGGCGTTCGGAGCTGCCGAGGACGTCGTGAGAGCGCCCGATCTGGTCTCGGCCAAGTCGGAGATGACGCTGTTCCGCCTCGCGGGCTTCTCGTCGATTCGCGTCACGTCGCAGTGGCTCCCGGGTCAGGTTACGCCCACCGAGCCAGAGCTCACGGTCCTCCGCAATGTGTCGGCTGCCGCACAGCTCTCCGGCGTCAAGGTCTATCTCTCCGTCTACCCGCCCGGCTCTCGGTCGACGCCACTCACTCCCGAGGCGCGCGAGGAGTTCGCCGCGTATCTCACGGTGCTCGCACAACAGCTCCCGGCGATCGACGATGTCATCGTCGGTAACGAGCCGAATCTCAACCGCTTCTGGCTTCCACAATTCAACCCGGACGGCTCGAATGCGGCCTCGCCCGCGTACCTCGCCCTCCTCGCACGGTCCTACGATGCTCTGAAAGCGGTCGATTCAAGAACGCGTGTCTGGGGCGGCGCGCTCGCTCCACGTGGCATCGACCGCCCCGGGACGGGCCGTGACACGCACTCCCCGGTCGCCTTCCTGAAGGACATGGGCACGGCCTACCGTGCGAGCGGCCGAACCCTCCCGATCATGGACGGGTTGGCCTTTCATCCCTACGCGGACTCGTCCGGCCAGCCGCCCGGCACGCCGCACCCGAAGTCAACGACGATCGGGCTCGCAGACTACAACCGGCTCATCCAGACGCTCGCCGCAGCCTTCGACGGCACGCCACAGCCCGGCAGCACACTGCCGATCCTGTACGACGAGTTCGGCGTCGAGTCGCAGATCCCGCCGGGCAAGGCCAAGCTCTACACGGGAGCGGAGCCGGCGGCCACGCGCCCCGTCGACGAGATCACGCAGGGCCAGTTCTACGGGGAGGCACTGCAGCTCGCGTTTTGCCAGCCGAACGTCGTCGGGATCCTGCTCTTCCACTCCCAGGACGAACTGGCTCTCGGAAGCTGGCAGTCAGGCGTGTACTACGCAGACGGCACGCCGAAGACGAGCCTTTACGCGGTGCGCGACGCGCTCGGGCGGGCGCGTGGGGGCTCGATCGCCCGCTGTGACGGCCTGGCGCTCCAGGTCTCGTCGACGAGTGTCCGGTTTCCGACCCAGGCCGACCTCACGCGCGGTTCGCGCTCGGTTCAGTTCCGGTGCTCGCTCGACTGCGCCTGGGAGCTCCGAGCCATGAGCGCAGCCGGAGGCACCATCCGTACTCGAGTGACCGGCTACGGCCGGGCCGGAACAGCCCTCATCGCGTCACTGAAGGGTCGGAAGCTCGGTCGGGGGAGCATCGTCCTCACGTTGACGACGAGCCACCCGGTCAATCCCGGCGTGCCGCAGACGCGTGAGAGCCCGGCACTCGCGCTCCCCTGAGTACGATGGAGCTATGAGCGAGACCGAGTCCGCGTACGAGCGAATCGAGAGCGTCCAGGTCGGGCAGTACGTTTCGTATCGCTTCTTCAAGGTCGATCCTGCCTGGCGGCGCCTTCCGGTCGAGGAACGCGAGGCCGGCAAGGAGGCGTTCGCAGAGGTCGTCGAGGAGTGGGCTGGGCGGATGCAAGGCCTGCGGGCCTACAACGTCTCGGGTATCCGCCCGGAGGCAGACTTCTTCCTCTGGCAGATCACGGAACGCTATGACGACCTGCTTGAGCTCGGCGCAGCCCTCAACGGCACGCCCCTCGCCGGCTGGCTGACGACGCCGTATTCGTACCTCGCGACCACGAAGCCTTCCGTGTATACCGACAAAAAGCGCATCCGTCAGGGCAAGGTGATCCCGCGAGAAGCTCCATACCTGGTCGTCTACCCGTTCGTGAAGAAGCGGCCGTGGTACTTCCTCTCGTTCGAGGAGCGCGCCGACGCCATGCGCGAGCATGCTGTCGTCGGTGGCAAGTTCGTCACGATCACGAACCACACGACCTACTCCTTCGGAATCGACGACCAGGAGTTCATGCCGGCGTTCGAGTGCGAGGAGCCGGCCGATTTCATGCATTTGATGATGACGCTCCGCGAGACGGAGGCGTCACGCTGGACGGAACGGGACACGCCGATCTTCGTCGGTGCGCTTGCGCCGGTACGAGACGTGCTGGGAGCGCTGGACGGCTCTGTCGTTCATGCTCGCGCGCAGCGCTGACCCCAAACCAAGCACCAGTCTTGAGGAGCCGCCTGGCGCCCTGTTACGCGTCCTGGACGAGCGCGCTGTGTCGATCAGTGTGTAGACTTCTACACATGGCGACGAATCTTGCAATCGACCCGGCGCTCCTCGACCGGGCACTCGCTGTCGGCGGGGAGAAGACGAAGAAGGCAACTGTCACACGGGCACTCGAGGAGTTCATCGCGCGCCGCGAACAGGCCGGCCTGGTTCACCTGTTCGGTTCACTCGAGTGGGATCCGCAATTCGACTACAAGGCCGAGCGCTCGCGTCATTGACGGTCTTCGTCGACACGAGCGTCTGGTCACTCGCGCTTCGCCGCGACCACCCGGTGCCGTCGCCCGAGGTCGAGTTCCTCTCGAATCGCCTGTCGACCGGCGAGCCTGTACTGACGACAGGTCTCGTGCTCCAGGAGCTCCTCCAAGGCTTCAATGGTCTTCGGGCGCGCGCCGCAATCCTTGACCGGTTCGCGGCCCTGGCCATGGTGGTTCCCGATCGCGCCGATTATGTGGACGCTGCGAACCTTCGCAACGAGTGCCGACGGAAGGGCGTCCAGGTCGGCACGATCAATGCTCTTCTCTCAGCGCTCTGTATCCGCCACGACCTCACGATGCTGAGCGACGATCGCGACTTCGACCAGATCGCAAGGGTCGGATCACTTCGGGTGTGGCGACCGTGACGGGCGCGAGAGTGATCTCCCCTGATTATCCGGCGTACCGGTGCTCTGCGCGCCACACGCTGACGAGCGCCCAGACACAGCACCCGAGCACGGCGAAAAAGGCAATGGCATCGCCGCCCGTAGGCGAGAGGCCGATTGCAGCCCCGATATCGACCACCGCGAGCCCGATCGCCGTGTAGAACACCCGCCGCGACCGATCTGACCAGGCCTCCAGATCGCCGCGCCGCTCCCTCCAGACGAGGAACAGGAAGAACGCGATCGCGAGGAAGAAGCCGATCCGCAGGAGCCCACCCGTCACCGCGAGCACGGGCTCGAGCGAGAGCACCACGACGACAGCCGCAATCAGGGCCACGATCGCGAGGCCGCGCACCGACCGGTTCTCGTAGAAGCGTCTCACGCTCCGGTCATGGTGCCACGAACGCCGAGGGCCGCGGCGACGAGTGCCGAGACGGCAAACCAGAGCAGCCGCCGCCTGGGATCGGCCGGCGCATAGAACCAGGGCGAGAGGACGACGCCGAGCGCCACGCCACCGTAGACGTAATGCAGCTCGTCGCTTGCGCGGTAGTTCCCGGAGAGGAGGAGCAACCCGAGCGCTGCCTGGGCGATCAACAGCGTCTGCGGCAGGGCCAGAAGGTGAATCGCGGCACCACTGAGGAGCGCTCCTCGCTTGTAGGCAACGAGGCCGAAGAGACCGGCGAACAGGCAGCCGGCGATGACGGCATA
>JBKJVI010000158.1:0-59383 GCA_046590225.1 Gaiella sp.
CGCGCCGTCCGCGGCGTCGCCCATCCGATCGACGCCGATGCCGGGAACGCTCAGAAGCCGGGAGACCGTCACGACCGGCGCGCTAGGGAAGCGTGAGAACGGCCTCGCGGCCCTGCCCGGTGCCGACGAGGGAGACCGGGACACCGAGGGCGTCCTCGACGAAGCGAACATACGCTGCGGCAGCATCCGGCAATTCGTTGCCCTCGATCTCCTCCTGCCATCCGGGAAGAACCTCCCAGACGGGCCGGCAGTGGTGGAAGTCGGACTGGTGCGCGGGGAAGTCTTCGGTCTCGGTGCCGTCCGGCAGCGCGTACCGCACGCAGATCGGGATCTCCGCGAAGGACGACAGCACGTCGATCTTCGTCAGCGCGAGCGAGGTGATGCCGTTGACGCGAACGGCGAAGCGGAGCGCTGGCAGATCGAGCCACCCGCAGCGGCGCTCGCGGCCCGTGACCGTGCCGAACTCTCCGCCAAGCTCGCGCACGCGCTCCTGATCCTCGCCCTGGATCTCGGACGGGAACGGCCCCTCGCCGACCCGGGTCACGTAGGCCTTCGAGACACCGAGAACCGCGTCAATCCGATTCGGGCCGATGCCGAAGCTGACCGCGGCACCTGCAGCGATCGGACTCGACGACGTGACGAACGGATACGTGCCGTGATCGAGGTCGAGCAGGGTTCCCTGCGCACCCTCGAAGAGGACGTTGTCACCGTTTCGCAGTGCACGATCGACGAGCAGCGACGTGTCGGCGATGTACGGGCGCAGCCGCTGGGCGTAGCCCTCGTAGGTGTGTGCGACTTCTTCGAGGTCGAACGGTGCGATCTCGTAGACACGCTCGAGCCACACGTTCTTCTCCGTGATCGCGAGCTCGATCTTCTGACGGAGGATCTTCGGATCGAGGAGGTCCTGCACGCGGATGCCGATCCGGGTCGCCTTGTCGGCGTACGCAGGGCCGATCCCGCGCCGGGTCGTCCCGATCTGGAGGTTGCCGAGCTTCCGCTCGCGCGCACCGTCGAGCGCAACGTGCCACGGCATGATCAGGTGCGCATTGCCCGAGAGAAAAACGAGTCCGGCGGTCGCGAGACCGCGCGACTCGAGATCGTCGAGCTCGCCGATCAACACCTGCGGGTCGACGACGCACCCCGCGCCGATCGCGCATGCCTTGCCCGTGATGATCCCGGACGGCACTGCGCGGATCTTGAAGGTCTCGCCGTCGACGACGATCGTATGACCAGCGTTCGGCCCACCCTGGTAGCGGCAGACGAGATCGGAGTCCTGGGCGAGAAGGTCGACGATCTTGCCCTTGCCCTCGTCGCCCCACTGCGCACCGACGATGACGGTGGCTGGCACGTGGGACAGTTTCGCACACGCGACCACGAGCCGCGCCACACACGATGGCTGCGCTTCCTATCCAGCCTCTATGCTCTCCCTGTGGCTGACGACTGGAGAGTGCGGGTCGAACTCGCTGACGACGATGCGCGACGGGAGTTCACCGGACTCCTCCAGGATGGGCTGAGCCCGCTCGGCGCCGATCTCGCTCAGGGCCTCGAGGGCGGGCACGTTTCGATTTCGGGCGACGATGTGAACCTCTTCATCTACGCGGACTCCCCGCAGCAGGCCGAGAACGCCCACGCCGTGATCCTCGCCGAGCTCGAGCACCATGGGATCCTCGCGACGACGAGTCCCGTCGAGCACTGGCTCGTCGACGAGGAACGCTGGGACAACGAGCCTGCGGACGAGACCTGGGAAGAAGAGGTCACCGAGAAGGGTTACGCCCCCTGGGAGGTGCGTATCGAGTGCAGCTCGCGCCATGAGGCGGTCCGGCTGGAGAAGACGCTCGACAGCGAGGGGTACGAGCCCATTCGCCAATGGTCGCATCTCATCGTCGGTGCGGCTTCGCGCGACGACGCTGATGCGCTCGCAGCGCGGCTCCACGGCGAGGTCGCGCCCGGTGGCGCCGTCGTGTGGGAGGAAGCGATCGACTCCAAGGTCGTGCGTCCGTTCGTCTTCTTCGGCTGAGGCGCGGCTCCACCGGCGGACATGGCGGACGATCTCGACCCACTCGAGCAGCACCTTCTCGCGGCCCTCGTCGCACTCGAGCCGTCGATCACTCCCCGCCCCGCCGCCGCCGGGGCCGAAGCGCTCTGGAGAGCGCAGATCGCGAGTCGCAACTGTGACTTTGCGGCACGGTGGCTTCAGAAGGAGGGCCGGAGCTTCTACACGATCGGCTCGGCCGGCCATGAGAGCAACGCTGCTGTCGCACTTGCCCTGCGCCCGACAGATCCCGCGTTGCTCCACTACCGCTCGGGCGCCTTCTACCTCGCACGTGCGGACCAGGTGGGCCGAGACGGCGTAGCGGACATCATGCAGGGGGTCACCGCGTCGGTCGACGAGCCGATTGCCGGAGGGCGCCACAAGGTCTTCGGTCATCACGATCTTGCCGTGATCCCGCAGACGTCGACAATCGCATCACATCTGCCCCGGGCGGTCGGCGTCGCGATCGCGATCGATCGCGCCCGGAAGCTCGGCGTCGAATGCACGTGGCCGAGCGACGCAATCGTCGTCTGCAGCTTCGGCGACGCATCGCTCAACCATGCGACGGCGCAGGCTGCTCTGAACACGACGGGCCACGCGGCCCACCAGCACCTGCCCGTGCCCCTGCTGTTCGTGTGCGAGGACAACGGCCTCGGCATCAGCGTTTCGTCGCCCGCGGGTTGGGTGGCCGGGACTTTGTCGAGCCGTATCGACCTGCGGTACGAGACGGCGTCCGGCGACGATCCGGAAGCCGTGCTCGAGACTGCTCGGGCTCTCGTCGACTGGGTGCGCGAGCATCGACGCCCCGCCGTCCTTCACCTTCGCACGGTCCGGTACCTCGGACACGCAGGCGCCGACGTGGAGGCCGCCTACCGCTCACCTCACGATGTGCGAGCGGATCTCGACTGCGACCCGCTGCTTGCTACGGCAAGATGGCTCATGGCGAGCGGAACGCGCACGGGGAACGCGCTCGCAGACGAGTACCTCGCGAGCCGCGCTCGCGTGCGCGAAGCTGCACTCGATGCCGCGCGCCGTCCACAGCTTGCAACCGCGAGCGAGGTAATGCGGCCGCTCGCGTCGCACTCCCCGGCCGCCGTCGCGGAGCTCGCGCTGAGCACCTCAACCGCCGGGGAGCCTCTCACCCTTGCCCTCGCGATCAACGGCGCGCTCGCCGAGGTCCTCGAGCGCCACCCGGAGACACTGCTCTTCGGTGAAGACGTCGCCGCAAAGGGCGGCGTCTACGGCGTCACGCGCGGCCTCCATGCTCGGTTCGGCGCGGGTCGCGTCTTCGACACGTTGCTCGACGAAACGTCGATTCTCGGGCTCGCGCTCGGCACGGCCGTGAGTGGCTTCGTTCCGTTGCCCGAGATCCAGTATCTCGCCTACCTCCACAACGCCGAGGACCAGCTTCGTGGCGAGGCGGCGACACTGCAGTTCTTCTCGCAAGGCCAGTACCGCAACGGAATGGTGGTGCGGATTGCGGGGTACGGCTACCAGAAGGGCTTCGGAGGTCACTTCCACAATGACGACTCGGTCGCCGTGCTCCGGGACATTCCGGGGCTCGTGATCGCCTCGCCGTCGCGCGCCGACGACGCCGCGGCGATGCTCAAGACGTGTGTTGCCGCGGCGAAGGTCGACGGCAGCGTCTGCGCGTTCCTCGAGCCGATCGCCCTCTACCACGCGCGTGATCTCCACGAGGCGGGCGACGGAGGCTGGCTCGCGACGCCGACCGCCGAGCACGTGCCGATCGGATCGGCGCGCACCTACGGCAATGGACGGGACCTGACGATGCTGACGTGGGGCAACGGTCTTCTCATGTCGCTGCGCGTCGCACGCCGCCTCGAAGAGCGCGGGATCCGGGCGCGCGTCGTCGACCTGCGCTGGCTCGCTCCCCTCCCGATCGAGGACATCGCCCGGGAGGCCGTCGCAACCCAGCGTGTTCTCGTCGTCGATGAGACGCGTCGCACAGGAGGTGTGTCGGAGGGAGTGATCGCCACGCTGATCGACGCAGGCTTCGACGGCCAACTCGCACGCGTGACGAGCAAGGACTCGTTCATCCCGCTCGGCAACGCAGCGAACCTCGTGCTCCTCTCGGAGGACGAGATCGAGGCAGCGGCGCTCGCCCTCGTCTGACCCGGATGTCGACAGGGATGAATCACCCCCGAATGCATGCCTCTTCGACCAGCGGTTTCCCGGCATGACCAACGAGCATCGCGTACGCGAGTTCTGGCGTCGGGTGTGGTCTGAGGGAGACGTCGCTCATGCGCATGAGTTCTTTGCGAAGCAGTACCTGGAGAACGACCGCACACGAACACCCGGAGCGCACGGGAAAGCTGCGCTCGGATTTCGTGCGATGTTCCCCGACCTGAGCACCGAGGTAGTCCGCGTCCTCGTGAAGGGCGACGTCGTGGTCACCCGCGTTCGCTACCGGGGCACGTACTCCGGTGGATTTCCCGGCGTCTCAGCGCGTGGCTCCACCATCGATGTCGGGGGGCTGGACGTTGTTCCGTTTCGACGGCGGTGCCGTCGTCGAGCATCTGCACGAGGCCGACCACGAGGGCCTGTGGGAACAGCTCGGCGTCGCCCTGCCTCCCGGTTAGTCGATCCGCTCAGCGGTGTGTCACCGCCGCTGGTGGGGCGATTCGATCGATCGCACCCTCGCGCCAGGTTCGTCGCCGACGAGATCCAGCGGAAGGGATGCGTGACGGAACGGTCAATCGCGATGAACGGGCGCGTCGGGCGGCGAGGGCCCGCGGCGCCGGGTCTCCCTCCCTGCGCCGCCACGCGTTCGCCTGGATCCACCGTGGCGAGAGCGTGCATGCGATGCTGCCCTCCCGGCATTGGACACACCTACCAGGCGGAGAGCGCGGGCAGTGCAGGATCGCCGCCGATGCACTGCCACGCGTAGAGCACGGTCCCGATATCGCCGGTCCAGAGGCCGAACCTCGGCCCGTGCAGCTCACGCTGCTCGTCGAGTTGGGCAAGCGCGTGCATCGCGAACGCGCGAGCACGGGCCAACCAGATCTCGTCGCCTGTCCGTGCGTAGAGTGCGAGGAACGCATACCCATTTCCGGCGCTCCCGTGACAGAGCCCGGCCCCCTTCGCGAGCGGCCCCGCCTCCCACGTCAGCTCTCCACCCGCTACGAGGATGGCGTCGAGCTCCGGGTCGGACGGCAGAGCAGCGAGCGACGAGACGATCCCGGGCGCGCCGTGGCACCACTGCGTTCGCGTCTGCTGGTGCCCCTCGAGTGGGAGGCCGGCCGCGACCGGCCAGTTGGCACGGCCATGATCGACGACAGCCGTCGCAAGCGCCGTCCTCGTCGCATGAGCGACGACTTCGTCGCGCTCTGCGCGTGGGAGGAGATGGAGGCCGTCGAGTAGAGCGAGGATATTGCCGGCAAAGCCATGAGCGGCGCCGAGTCCCTGGCCCGCTCTCTCGTTGATGACCTGCGTCCACAGGCGACAGCCGAACGCCTCGTCGAAGCGCCACTGCGCGAGAAGCTCCGCGGCGCTTTCGCCCCAGATCTCTGCCCACCGCTCCTCGCCTGTGCGCCGGTGCATTTCGCGGGCAGCGAGCATCGTGCCGGCCGCCCCCCACAGCAGTTCCAGGGTTTCGTTGCGTGCGTTCCGTCGCACGGCAGCGGCGAGGAGCTCGGGCTGTCCGGATCCCGGGGCCAGCGTCTCGGCGACGAGTAGGATGCCGGCCTCCCCCACCCAGAGACTGGGCATGGGCTCGTCCGGCGCATGGCAGCGGGCGAGGTAGTGCTCGTACAGACCCGACCCGGCAGCCGGCAGGTCGAGGGAGGTTTCGAACGGGCCATGCGCGACGAGACGGTGGAGCGCCCACAACATTCCGGCCGCACCGAGGTAGACGCCGTGCGAGACGCCGCCCCAGTCGTCGTCCGCCTCGCCCGCGTCGAGTGGATGCAAGGGCCACGCACTCGACGGGTCGTACGCACGTCCCGCTTCGGCTATGACCGTGCGTATCGCCGAGAGCACACGCTCTTCGTTCCAGGGGATGCCACAGAGAGCCTCGTGTGATGACGGCTCGTGGAGCATCGGCGCATTCTTCCATGTGGTGTTTGACCGCCACGACTTCTGGGAAGATAATGCGATGCGATTCCGCAAGAACGCCAGGCTCGATCCTTCGCAGGTGGAGGACTACCGCGGGGCGGGCGGTGGCGGCGGCCGACCGGGAGGGGTGCCGATCACGCTCGGCGGCGGAGGTCTGATCGGTGTGCTCGTCCTCGTTGCGTTCCTCCTCCTCAGCGGGGGCGGGGGCGGAGTCGGGGACATCGGTGCGCTTGCAGGCCAGACGGTCGGCCCGGGGACGGCCTCGACCGACCTCCAGACCGAGTGCCGCACGGGTGCGGATGCGAACGAGCGGGATGACTGCCGCATCGTCGCCGTCGTCAACAGCGTTCAGGCGTACTGGGCGAAGACGGTGCGAAACTACGAGCCGGCGAGGACGCGCTTCTTCACAGACACCATCCAGACCGGGTGTGGCCCGGCGACGTCAGCCACGGGGCCGTTCTACTGTCCCCGCGACCGATACATCACCATCGACCTCGGATTCTTCGAGGATCTTCAGTCACAGCTCGGCGCCAGGGGCGGCCCGCTTGCCGAGGCGTACGTCCTTGCACATGAGTACGGGCATCACGTCCAGAACCTGACGGGGGAGCTGCGGAGAGCGAACCGCGACACAGGCCCGCAGGGGGGACAGGTGCGGCTCGAACTCCAGGCCGACTGCTACGCCGGGCTCTGGGTCGGACACGCGCTCGAAACCGGGTTCGTAGAGGACATCACGCGACAGGACGTGGCAGACGCACTCGACGCCGCGGCAGCGGTGGGCGACGACCGCATCCAGGGACGAGCCGGAGGCCAGGTTCGGCCGGAGTCGTGGACGCACGGATCGGCGGAGCAGCGGAAGATGTGGTTCATCCGGGGCGTCGAGGGCTCGGGCCCGAACGGCTGCGACACGTTTCGGGGCCGCGTGTAGGCGCAGGGCCTGCTCACGCGTGGCCGGAACACACTGGGGTCGCGGCTGAATACGAAAGAGGCTGCGTCGCAGATGTCTGCCGTACTGGAGCTACGAACTACCGACGTCCAATACGTGAAATGGAATACGCGTTTACCCGCAGATTGTCCCCGCAGGCCCGCGGATGCGGGTGCCTCGCACCGCGTCTACTGTTGAGGTATGGGGTACCACCGCATTGTTGTCGGCGTCGACGGAAGCGAATCCGGGTTCGAGGCTCTTCGCCAGGCGCTCGTGCTGCTGCAACCCGAAGGCCTGCTGCACGCGGTCACGGTGATCGACGATACGTCGGCCGTACACGCCGGAGCGGGCTCACAAGCTGTCGCGGAAATCAACGCAGATGCGCTCCGCGCCCGCGACGAGGCCGCCCGAATGCTCGAAGGCCGCACGCTCTGCAAGACGCACCTGATCCATGGCGTGCCTTCGCGGACGCTGCTAGCCGTTGCAGGCACGGAGAACGCAGATCTCCTCGTCATCGGCGGCCGCCACCGCAGCCGCACTGCAGGGATCTTGCTTGCGGGGACGATGACGACGGTGCTGCGAAATGCCGCGTGCTCGGTTCTACTCGCGATCATCAGGCCGGGCGAGGTGTGGCGTCCCCAGCGAATCGTCGTTGGACTGGACGGTTCAGAGCACTCGCTCGCTGCGCTCGGCGTCGCAGTCGAGTCCGCCGCCCGGTTCAACGGGACGGTGTCAACGACGGCCGCTCTCGGCGGCAAGCTGATCGCAAAAGACGGCGAGTGGACGGCCCGTGTGGACAGGTGGTCTGATGCAGGCCCCGTCAATGCCCTCGATGATGCGTCGGCAACGGCCGATCTCGTCGTCATCGGCTCGAGAGGGCTGCACGGCGTCAAGACGCTCGGGAGCGTCGGCGAACGCGTCGCCCATCGCGCCCGCTGCTCGGTTCTCCTCGTCCGCCCCTAACCCGCCCCGTGATCGGCCGTGACCTTCGACGACTCATCGTCGGCGTCGACGGCAGCGACTACGACTTCGAGGCGCTCCGCCGAGCACTCAGCCTGCGCCCGCCCAGGGGAACAGTGCACTCGATCACGGTGCTCTACAAGCCGCGACCACAGACCGAGCCGGCCCAGAATAACCATCTATCTCTTCCTGTATCGGGGCGACGGAGGGCCACGCAATGGAAACGTTCGCAGCAACGGGAGACATGCGCGGAGCTCCCGGGGCGGTCACTACTGCGCGGCAGCCATATCGGTGAACTTCGCGTACCGCTTCAGGAAGCTGAGCTTGACCGAGTCGGTCGGCCCGTTGCGGTGTTTGGCCAGGATCACCTCGGCGAGGCCCTGCGAATCTGACTCCTCGCCGTTGTAATACTCGTCGCGGTAGACAAAGGCGACGAGGTCTGCGTCTTGCTCTATCGAACCACTTTCTCTCAGATCCGACAGGATGGGCCGCTTGTCATGGCGCTGCTCGACGGCGCGGGAGAGCTGCGAGAGCGCGAGGATCGGTACCTCGAGGTCGCGCGCGAGCACCTTCAGCTGGCGCGAGATCTGTGAGACCTCCTGCACCCGGTTCTCGGGGTTCGAGCCGGAGGTCATCAGCTGCAGGTAGTCAACGATGATCATCCCGAGCTTCGGCTCGCGCGACTTGAGCCGGCGGGCTTTCGAACGCAGCTCCATCATCGTGATCGACCCCGTGTCGTCGACGTAGATCGGTGCCTTCATCAGCTTGTCGCACGCGGCGGTCAGTCGTGGCCAGTCGTCCTGCGCGAGCCGACCCGAGCGCAGGCGCTGCGATTCGACCTTTGCCTCGCTGCACATCAATCTCTGCGTCACCTCGGACTTCGACATCTCGAGCGTGAACAGGGCGACTGGCGTCTCGTGGCGGACAGCGAGGTTGGCGGCCGTGCACAGGGCGAGTGCGGACTTCCCCATCGACGGGCGGGCCGCGATGATGACGAGGTTGCCGGGCTGGAAGCCGGAGGTCAGCTTGTCGAGCTCGCGGAAGCCGGACGGCACGCCCGTGACGTCGACGCCGGCCTCATAGAGATGCATGATCCGCGCGAAGCTCTCGTTGAGCAGATCATGGATGTGGGCGAAGTCGCCACTGACGCGCTGCTGCGCGAGCTCGAACACCATCTGCTCGGCCCGATCGACGAGATCGGTCGTCGCACCCGGACGTGTCTGCCCGAGCCGCTGGATCTCCTGGCCGACCCGAACGAGACCGCGCAACGTCGCCATCTCTTTGACGATCCGGGCGTAATGCTCGGCGTTCGAGGTCGCCGGAACGACCGCGGCCAGCTCGGCGATCTTTGCGGTACCTCCGACCCGCTCGAGCTCGCTGCGCTCGTCGAGCTCGTTCGCGAGCGTGATCGCGTCGACGGGCTCGCCCTTGCCGTAGAGCGCCAGCGCGGCCTGGTAGATCGTGCCGTGCGACTCACGGTAGAAGTCGGAGGCTGAAACAACCTCGGTGACAGCACCGATCGCGGTCGCCGAGAGGAGCATCGCTCCGAGAACGGACTCCTCCGCTTCCAGGTTCTGGGGTGGCACGATCGCCGACGGCACGCTCGGAGCAACAGTCACAGGGCCAGTCAACCTGTGACGAAGGGACAGGGCAAGAAGGGCCGTTGCTGCCTTAACGTGCAGGGGAAATAGAACATATGTTCCCAGTCTATCCCCCGGGGCGGACGCCTTCTCCCCAGAGGTGATGGCAGTTATCCACGACGGATTTCCGCTCGGAGCGGGAAGTCTGGCCACCTGTCCACAGTGCCTGTGGACAAAAACGCCCCGGCGGCGCCCGAGGGAGCCGCCGGGACGGGAACGGAACTAGGCCTCGGGCTCTTCCTCGAGTTCCTCGACAACGTCAACGACCTCGATCGTCTCCTCCACGACAACGCCCACCGTGCCGTCAACCTCGACGGTCTCCCACTCGGTCTCGTCCACGACGGGCTTGACGCCGGCAGCCTCCGCGGCGGCAGCTGCCTCCGCCTCCTCGACCGCGATCATCGCCGCGAGCTCCTCCTCGGGCGGCAGCTCGCCACCCTCGGGCACGACCATCAGCTTGACGTCAGCGGAGACGTCCTCGAACACGCCGACCGTGACCGTGTAGCGACCGATCCGCTTGATGCTGTCGATCCCGATCTTGCGCCGGTCGACGCGGATCTTCCGAATTCGCCAGATCTCGTCGGCGATGTCGGTCGTCGTGACCGACCCGAACAGCGATCCCGTCGGGCCCGACTTGACGTCGAACCGGAGCACGAGCTTGCTGAGCGTGGCCGCTATTTCCGCGGCCTGCTCTGCGCTGCGAGCCTCGTGCATCGCCTTCTGAGCATCGATGCGCTGGACTTCCTTGACGCGACCCTCGGTCGCCACCTCGGCGAGGTTCCGGGGGAGCAGGTAGTTCCGCGCGTAGCCACGCGCGACGTTGACGACCTCTCCGCGCTGGCCGAGCTTCTCAACGTCCGTGAGCAGAATGACGTTCATCGGATCAGCCTCCGACGTAGGGCAGCAACGCGACCTCGCGGGCCCGCTTGACCGCAACGGCGACCTGTCGCTGGTGGCGACGGCACGCGCCCGTGATGCGGCGGTTGCGGATCTTGCCCTTCTCGGAGATGTAGCGCCGTAGCTGGTTGACGTTCTTGTAGTCCACTTCCGTGACCTTGTCCTTGCAGAAGTGGCAGCTCTTGCGCCGTCCGGGGGCGGAACTCGAGCTAGGCCGCTTGCGCGGGGGTGCTTTCTGTGCCATGTCTTCAGATCTCCTGGTGGAGGCTTGATGTGGATTGGAAGTGCGACTGGGGTGGCTCTGCACCAAGGAGCGTGTTCGACGAGGGCGGCGTCAAGGCTTCATGCCTTGATGTTGCCCTCGGCGGACGCGATCCGCCGCGTGCAGGGCCGCAGCCAGGTGTGCTTTCAATTCGCATCACGTCTCTAGAACGGGATGTCGTCGTCGGTGGGCGATGAGGGGAAGTCCGCGCCGCCCTGCGGGGCAGCACCGGCGGGAACGAACGAGCCGCCACCGCCGCCTCCTCCGTCACCGTCGCCGCGGCTCCCGAGGAACTGGACGTTGTCGGCAACGATCTCGACTGCCTGGCGCTTGCCGGAGCCGTCGGTCGCCTCCCACTCGCGCCATTCGAGCCGGCCGTCGATCGCGACGGGGCGACCCTTGGCGAGGTACTGCGCACAGCTCTCGCCCTGCGCACCCCACACCGAGACGTCGAAGTAGTTCGGCTTGTCCGTCCACTGGCCCGACTCGTCCTTACGACGCGTATTCACCGCGATGCGAAGCGAGCACAGTGCGGTTCCGGAAGGCAGATGCTTCATCTCCGGGTCGCGGGTCAGGTTGCCGACGAGCACAACGCGGTTGATATTTGCGGCCATCAGTCCTCATCCTCCTCTGCGAGATCATCGATCACAGCATCGTGACTCATCGGGACCGCGGCCGGTAGTGGCCCGGAGGGACCTCCCTCGGGCCGACGTGTCGCCATGTGACGCATCACGTTGTCGTCGATCTTGAGCACGCGGGAGACCTCGTCGAGTGTCTCCGGCGACGAGGTGAAGAGCAGGAGGTGGTAGTTGCCGTCTGCCTTCTTGTCGATCTCGTAGGCGAGCTTGCGCTTGCCCCACACATCGTGGCGCGTGAACGTGCCGCCACCCTTCTCGATCAGCTCACGCACGCGCGTGATCACCTCCGCCTGGGGCTCCTCGGCGAGGTCTGGGTCCAACAACAGCAGGATCTCGTAGTCAGTCACGGGTTCCCTTTTCTCCTTCCTTCGGTCTTAGGCGGCCTCACCGGCAAGCACGAGCTGGGAATGGCCCGGGCGTGGAGAGGCAGGAAGCGCGATATACGGTAGCTGACGATTCTCCATCAGGGGTTCGTTGCGTTCGTTGCACCCCCCTCCCCCGCTGCTCGCGATACGATCGCCCTCGTGAAGCGTTCCCTCGCCTGGCTCGCAGGAATCGTCGGCATCGCGGCGCTTGGGCGCATGCTCTCGAACCGGAAGGCTTCGACGGCACCTGTCGAGCAACCGGCCGCGCCCGCCCCCGCAGCCGACGAGATCACGCTCGACCCGGCCGGTGATCCTGCCGAGGAGCTCCGCCGCAAACTCGCTGCTGCACGGCAGCCCGAGCCGACAGCAGAGCCGGAGGCCGTCGAGTCGCTCGAGGAGCGACGCGCGCGCGTCCACGCGAAGGCACGCGAGGCGATGGATGCAATGAACGACGAAGGTCCTGCTGCATGAGGGCGACAGAGAAGACGGCACACGGCCGGGAGCCCGATCCCGAGCTCACCGACGTCGTCCGCGAACTGTCCGATCAGGTCGAGGCCCTTCGGGCCGACGTCCGTCGACTCGGTGGTCCTGGTCTCCCGGCATCCGAGCCCGGCTGGAACGACGAGTCGGGCGATTCCGCGCCGGCCCCCTCATTCGCCTGGGTGAGCTCCGTCGGTGCGCCGGTTCGACGACGCCCTGCCGTCCCACGGCTCCTCCTCGAGGTGGTCTTTCTGATCGGCGTGGCAACCGCCGCTGCGATTGCCACGCTCGATGCTCCAGTCATCGCCGGTGTCATGGCCGCTTCCTGGGTCCTCGTGGCGCTGATCGAGTGGGCGGCATCGCGAGCGGATCGAAGACGCGACGCGATTCCCAGCTTCGCCCCTGCTCCTCCCACCGAGCAGCGCGCAGCCGACCCGGCATGGTTCATTCCCCCCGTCGAGCACACGCTCCTCGAGCCGGCACCAGACTCACCGACGGCCGTAACGAAGTTGCCGCCCGCGCCGGACGATCTCGACGCGACCGTCGATCGCCCACCCGGAGGCTAGAAACCCTCCCGGCTGCCGCCGCCGGGTTCATCGACAGTCGGGCGGGTATGCAGGGTCGGAGCATGCCGCCTTGCGCGTCGCATTCCGCGCAAAGGAGTGTCGATCCTGCCGGGGAACCGTCAGCCATGGTGCAAATGCGCGCGGCGCGCTGGTTACGGGAGCACGGCTGGGTCGTGCCAGTCACAGGTTGATGCAATGGCTGCGCCGAACGCCGATCACCGGCCATGCCTTCGGCACGTTCAGCGCCACGTTTGTGTACGCGCTCGTCGCCCTCGCCGAGGTGGGTCGTAATGAGAAGGTCGAACTGGGCTCAACCGTGTATTTCGCGCTCCTGCTCCTGCTTGCCAGCGTCCTCCTCTTTCTCCTACTGCTCTACAGCACGTTGCGACAGATGAACCTCTCGTACGTGCTCTCACTCATCGGCGATCGCGGGCGAGACGTCATCGAGGTGTTCTACGGGCCGCCCGGCTCGCAGCCCGCGCCACCCGAGGGGCTCGACCTCGACGGCCCGGCCGCGGAATCCGGACGCTACGTCTACGAGGGTCGGCCTCTCGTTCTGGCGGCCGTCGACTTCGAACGGCTTGTCGAACTGGCGACCCGGGCCGAGGCGACGATCGTGATCGAGGTCGGGGTTGGAGACTCGATCCCGAGCGGCGATGTCATCGCACGCGTGCTCGGCGGCTCGATCCCACTCAACGACATCCGCCGCGCGTTCCTGCTCGGCACCGAGCGCACGATGGAGCAGGATCCGAAGTTCGCGTTGCGACTGCTGGCCGACGTCGCGATCAAGGCGCTGTCGCCGGCGATCAACGATCCCACGACTGCCGTGCAGGCCCTGGATCAGATCGAGGACCTCCTGCTCCGTATCGGCGTACGGACGCTCGACATCGGACGCCTCGTCGGTGTGCGTGGGTACGTTCGCGTCGTCTACCCGGCGCCGACCTGGGACGACCTGATCGCGCTCGGCACCGTCGAAATCCGGATCTACGGCACCGGCCAGATCCAGGTCATGCGGAAGCTCCGCGACCTGCTCCAGAACCTCGAGCGGGCCGTTCTCCCGGAGCGCCGCGCGGTGGTCGAGGATCGTCTCCTGCGCCTCGATGCAGCCTGCGAGCAGTCGCTACACGCGGCCGATCGGGCCGATGCAAGGATCCCCGATCCTCAGGGACTCGGGCATTCGCGCGCCGCATAACCTCGGCGGAGCCGATTCATTCCTTTGTTTCGGTGCTGTAAGGACGTTCTCCGAAACGGCCATCGGGCTGGCACAATCGGGGAGGCTCACGCGACGCACGTCGAATGTTCACTCCGGAGCTACCTATGACTCGAGCGCTTCCTCTTCTTACCGGATGTCTCGCCCTGGCGACCGCCGCCCTGCTCGCGGGCACCGGCACGGCCGCGGTCAAGAAGCCCGTGCCCGTGACCTTCGTCGGTGACTCGGTTGCCGCCGCGATCACCTACACACCGCGGGCGCAGACGGTGCTCTCGCGGGGACTGAAGGTCAGGCTTGACCTGCGCGTGTGTCGGCGGCTTGTCACCATCGGCTGCCCCTATCAGGGATCGACGCCGTCCAACACCCTCCAGGCGGTGCAGTCACTCGGTGGATCTCTCGGTGACGTACTTGTTGTCTACGTCGGATACAACGAGTCGTCTGCGGGCTACGGCAAGGGCATCGACCAGGTCATGCGGGCCGCCCTCCGACAGGGAGCAAGAGGCGTTGTCTGGGTGACGCTCCGTGAGGAGCGCGACATCTATCGCCAAACGAACACGGTCATCCGCACGGCCGCCACCCGCTGGCCGGAGCTCCAGGTCGCCGACTGGAACGCCTACAGCAACGGCAAGCCGTGGTTCAGCTCGGACGGCCTCCACATGGGCGCCGCGGGCGCCGAGGGGCTCTCCCGGTTCCTGCGGCCGTACATCCTCCGCGCCGCCACGTCCTAGGGCGCCGAGCCACTCGAGGTGACGCGAGGTGCGAACTCACCGAGAGCGCCCGCGTGACGGAGTGGAGGCGCCGGTCGCGGCGACGAAGGAACCTGCGGTACCTGGCCGCGCGGGACGCGCTTGCGGCGGGTGGTCGCCGTCGGTAGCGTCGCTCAGCGGTGTCCCTCGGGTGAACGATTCGGGTTCGACGCCGGGTTGTCTGCGGGAAGCCCATGCTCGCGACTCGTCTCCCGTCGTTCATGGGCAGCCCGACCCGACACGGAGCCCGCCATGTTTTTCCGCCTCAACAGCCTCGAGCTCGGCCTCATCGTCTTCGCGGTCTTGCTCGGGACGACGCTGCTCGGCGCGTTCGCGGGCCGTCGTTTGCGGTCACGAACCGAGCTGCGCGAGCCGCTCGGGGTTCTCCAGGCAGCTCTCCTCGGCCTGGTCGCGCTGGTCCTCGCCTTTGGCCTCTCGATGGCCGTCGGACGCTACGACAGTCGCCGGGCCGCGGTCGTCAACGACGCAAACGCGATCGGAACGACCTACCTTCGCGCCCAGACCCTCCGGGAGCCGATCCGCACCCGATCGCTACGGAAGCTGGAGCAGTACACGGACGCGAGCATCAGGCTCTCGAATGCCGTTCCGGGTAGTGGGGTCGCACTGGCGGCAATTGCGGATGAGAGCCGCCTGCAGCGTTCCCTCTGGCGCCTTGCGGGCGAGTCCCTCGACGGCTCGCCGAGAGACAGCGCTCCGCGTCTGTACGTGGAATCGCTCAACGAGATGATCGACATGCAGACGACCCGCGTCTCGGCCCTCGCAAACAGGGTTCCGTTCGCAGTGCTCTTCTTCGAGATCGTCGGTGCGGCCGTCGGCCTTGGCCTGCTCGCCCTCTACCTCTCGATTCTCGGCCGTGGGGTGGTTTCCGTGGTGCTCGCAGCGGCGTTCGTGTCGGTGCTGCTCCTGATCACCTTCGACCTCGACCGACCGACCCGCGGGCTCGTGACCGTGCCCGACACTCCACTTGTCTCGCTACGCGCATCGATGATTCCGCCGCCTGCAGCACAGGCCCCCACCGGGCCGTAACGAGCTTCGGGCGAACGGCAGAGGCAAACGGAAAGGTCGCGCTCTTGCAGAGCGGAATCCGTATCGCGCCGCCGAGTACGAGAAAGATCGGCACCGCGAACTCCGCCGGGCGCTCCGACGGCGCTGGCACAATCGCTCGATGCTGCGACGCTGCCTCGCTCTGGTCGCCTTCGTGCCGCTCGCACTCGCCGTTCCCAGGGCTGCGGTACCTGCTGCCGGCGCGAGCGCCGCGACCTCGAGAGTGGTCGCACCGTCGTTCGTTGCGATCGACGCTGCGACCGGACGCGTGCTCGCGGCCCGAGGCGCGAGTGTGCGGCGGCCCATAGCGTCGCTCACGAAAGTGATGACGGCGCTCACGGTGATCGAGCGAGGGAATCTCCAGGGTCGCGTGGTGGTCACGCTCGCCGCGACGAACGTCGAGCCCTACAGGGAGGGCCTCGTCGCCGGTCGCGCATACACGCGCGAGACGCTGCTCTGGTCGGCGCTGCTGGCATCGGGCAACGACTCGGCCACCGCACTCGCGATCGACGTGGGCGGCGGCTCGCTGGCCGGGTTCTACGCACTCGCGAACGCAAGGGCGAAGGCCCTCGGAATGACCTCGACGACCTACGCGAGTGCATCGGGTCTCGACGACGTGCGAAACCTCTCCACCGCTCTGGACCAGGCCGTGCTCGCACGCGTGGCGCTCCAGAATCCGACGTTCGCAAAGGTCGTCTCAACCCGAACGCACTGGACGAAATGGGCTGCCCCGACCCGGGCGAAGCTTTGGGTGAACCACAACAAGATGCTCGGAACGACGCCTGGGACCTACGGCGTCAAGACGGGCTGGACGACGAAAGCCGGCGGCTGTCTGGTCGTCGCGGTTCGCCGTGGCGACCGATCCGTGATCGCAGTCGTGCTCGCATCACCAAGCATCTGGTCGGACATGGCGGCCCTGCTCGACGTCGCGTTCAACCGACTCGGCTGATCCGGCCAACCATCTAGGCTCCGCCGATGCTCTTCCCCACCGCGACGTTCGCGATCTTTTTCCTGATCGTGCTGCCACTCTCGTGGCTCGCGATGCCGAAGCCCGCCCGCTGGCGGCCGTTCATCCTGATTGCGAGCTACGTCTTCTACAGCTGGTGGGACTGGCGCTTCATCTTCCTGCTCGCGGGTTGCACGATCTGGAACCAGATCCTCGCGGTTCGGATTCACCGAGCAACGTCGCAACAGCAGAAGAAGCTCCTGCTCTGGGTCGCCCTTGCCGGCAACCTCGGCGTGCTCGGCTACTTCAAGTACTACGACTTCTTCATCGACTCGTCGCAGAGCATGGCTGCGATCGTCGGCCTCGATCTGCCGCTCTCGTTGAAGACGATCATCCTGCCGGTCGGCATCTCGTTCTACACGTTCATGGCGATCAGCTACGTCGTGGATACGTACCGCGGCGACTTCGTTCCGACAACGCTCGAGAAGTTCGCGGTCTACCTCTCGTTCTTCCCGCATCTCGTCGCCGGACCAATCGTGCGGCCCGGCGAGCTGATCCCCCAGCTCGACACGCCGCGCAACCCGAGGCGTGTCGACACGAGCCGTGCCTTCTACCTGATCGCAACGGGGCTGTTCAAGAAGGTCGTGATCGCGAACTATCTTGCGGCGAACATCGTCGACGAGGTGTTCGGTGCGCCCGGACAGCATTCGTCTCTCGAGATCCTGATCGGCATCTACGCGTACGCCGTCCAGATCTACGCCGACTTCTCGGGCTACACGGACATCGCCATCGGCCTCGCACTCCTGCTCGGGTTCACGTTCCCGCAGAACTTCGACTCGCCCTACGCCGCGGTCTCCATCCAGGACTTCTGGCGCCGTTGGCACATGACGCTCTCGCGCTGGCTGCGTGACTACCTCTACATCCCCCTTGGCGGCAATCGAAAGGGCAAGATCATCACGTACCGCAACCTCATGCTGACGATGCTGATCGGCGGGCTCTGGCATGGAGCCGGCTGGACGTTCGTCGCGTGGGGCGCCATCCACGGAGTCGCGCTCGTTGTCGAGCACCGACGGAGAGAAAGGCCGGGCTACGTCGAGCCGCCTGACACGCGCCGACGACGGATCATCTCGCGACTGATCACGTTCAATATCGTCTGCGTGGCCTGGGTCTTCTTCCGCTCCGACAGCTTCGCGACCGCCTCCGACATGCTGACGGGCCTCGCCACCGGCTGGGGCGAGCCGTCGCCGCTCGTCACGTGGGGCGTACTGCTCGCGATCGCCGTCGGGATCGGCTCGCAGTACCTTCCGGCGCGGATCCCGTACGCGATCATGGATCGTTTCGGGCGCCTGCCGGTCGTCGGCCAGGCTGTTGTGCTTGCGTTTGCCTTGATGCTGACGAATGCCCTGGGGCCTGAGGGCGTGGCACCATTCATCTACTTCCGTTTCTAATGGCTTCCAACGACCCACCCGACCTTCCAAGGCTGCCGCCGATCAGGGAATCGGCAGAGCATGTTCTGTCGCCACTTCCCGGTGACTCGACCGAGCGAGGCTGGGATGAAGCTGCGGAGCCTGCCGCGTCGGTCGCACCACCGGACGCCGACGCGGAGCGGCGCGAACGACGTCAGCGACGTGCGACCTCCTCCGATCGACCTCGGCGGCAGAGGGCGGAGACCGACCGCCGGGAGGTCACTTCGGCCGAGCCGCCCGAGCGGCGACGCCGAATTCGCACAACGGACGGGCGACGGTACTCGTCGGCCGGCAACGGACTCGTTGTCGCCGTACTTGCACTGCTCTTCGGTGCTTTGTTCAACGCGGCCGGGATGCACAAGGCGTCGTTCAACAAGCAGCCCGGCACCGAGCGGACGGTGGCACTGGCGCTGACAGGTGGCCTCGCAGGCGTCAGCGGCGCGCTCCAGCTCGATCGGCCGCGGCAATTCGTGCAGAACGTTGCAGGGCGCAGCAACGCCGACGAGATCGACGTCGCGATCGTGATCCCCGAGGCCACGGCCAAGCCGAAGCCGGCCAAGGGCACGACGCCAAAGCCAACCCTCGCGAAGCCGGCCGGCAAGCCGAGGTTCACGCCGCAAAGGAAGCTTCGCCTCTGGGTTGCCGGCGACTCGCTCGTGATCACGCCCGGGTACTCGATCGTGAGAGCGGCCGGCGCGAGCCCCGTGATCGACTCCGTCGGCGGGGTCGACGGCCACGTCGCGACCGGTTTGACGCGGCCCGACATCTTCAACTGGTTCGAGGAGATCCGGACGCAGGTGAAGAAGCTCAAGCCGAACGTCGTCGTCCTCAACTTCGGTGGCAACGACGACAAGGCGTACATGACCGGCCTTCCCGAGGGTACGACGATCGGTGAGTTCGGAGGCCCGACGTGGCAGAAGGAATACCGACGGCGGGTCGCCGGAGTGATGGACATCGTCAATCGCGGCGGCGGGATGGTCGTCTGGATTGGCTTACCGATCACGCGCAGCGAAGCACAGACGCAGCGGTTCGACATCGTCAACGCCGTCGTCCAGAAGGAGGCGCAGACGCGGGGGAGCAAGGCGATCTTCATCGACACGTACAGGATGTTTGCGGGCGACACCGGCGGGTTCGCCGAGTACCTGGAGAACGCGAAGGGCGACACCGTGAAGGTGCGTGCTGGCGACGGCGTCCACTTCGACTCGGAGGGCGGCGACATCATCGCGCGCGAGGTGCTGAGGCAGCTCAACGCGACGTTCGATCTGACGAGTTGGCGCCGGGCACCGAGCTGAGTAGGGCGTTCAAGGTGACGTCGGTGCGTCCGAGCGACATGGCTTCCGTGCAGGCTGATGACGGCGGACGCGACACAACGCGGTATGCAGCACTCCTACGAGCCGTCAACGTGGGTGGCAAGAATAGTGTTCCGATGGAGAGACTCCGAGCGGTCCTCGAGGAGAGGTTCGCCGACGTTTCGACGCTGCTCCAGAGCGGGAACGTCCTTCTATCCTCGACGGAGTCCGAGCCGGCAATCTCCGCAGGCGTCTCCGGAGCGATCGCGTCTGCCTTCGACCTTCGCATCCCTGTCATCGTCCGCTCCGCCGCCGAAATCGCCACGATTGTGAGCACCAACCCGTTTCTCGCACTGGGCGCCAAGCCGGACGTGACGACCCTCCACGTTGCATTTCTGTTGGAGCGCCCACGTGCGGCTGATCTTCAGGGTCTCGATCCCGACGGCTCGCCGCCGGACGCATGTCGTGTCTCGCGACGCGACGTCTACCTCAGCTACCCGAACGGCTCTGCCAGAACCCGCCTGACGTTGGGCTACCTGGAGCGGAGCCTCGGCGTTCAGGGCACGGCGCGGAACTGGCGAACCGTGTTGCGGATTGCCAGCCTCCTCGATGGCTGATCGGGCTCGACGCGGACCAGTCGGGCTCGACGCGGACAGAGGCGCCGCGACGCCGCGCGCCCGACCGCGTGTTGTCATTCGCACCACGCAAGAACGTCGGCGAAGTGCCGGTCGGCGAGTGCGGCGAAGAGGCCACCGCGGGTGAGCTTCGCTCGGCTCGTCGCCGGGCTCGTGATGCCGCAGAGATACCGCGCCCGCTGTCGCGGCAGACCGAGCGCATCGGGCTGCGCGGCCGCCAGCTCCTGAAGCAGGGAACGGTCGACGACCTCCTCGAGGGCAGGCAGAGGCGCGCCCTCTGGAAGCTGCTGCGCAACGCCGCCGAGGCAGAAGGTGCAATGCCCGCACGGCTCGCCGCGTTGCTCGCCGAAGTAGGCCACGAGTGCGTTGACCTGGCAGCCATCGTTGGTCGCGAGCGCGATGACCTGCTGAATCCGCCTCGCCTCCGCCTGCTCGCGCAGCGCGAATCGCTCGGCGAGTCGGTCGAGCAGCTCGACCGTGGAATCCGGCCGGGCAAGGATTGTGTATCGCTGTCGGACATCAGCGACGCGGAGCTCGATCAACCCGCGTTGCTCGAGGTGGCCGAGCGCCGCCACGATTCGACTCCGATCCTCACCGAGCGCTTGGGCACACACCTCGGGATCGAGGCCCGTCCAGACACGTCCCGTGTTCCCGCTCGCAACGAGCCGTCGGAGGAAGTCGGCTCGGTCGACGTCGAATGCGGCGACGACGTCCTCGAACGACCCGGTCACGGGGCGGAAGCTGTAGCCCGCGTAGAACGGCGTTCCCTGGCGAAGGAAGCCGTCGAGCTCGAGGTATGTGAGAACGGTTTTGAGGACGAGCGGACGCACATCGAAGCGGCCCGAGAGCTCGTACTCGCTGACGGCAAACTGCGCGCTCTCCTCGTGCGCAAAGACCTCGTCGAGCAACCCTCCGAGCGCCTCCCTCGTCGGCGTGTCGCCGTAGGTGAAGTTCTCGAGGGCGGGGACGTCGTCGTTGCACGCGAAGAGCTCGCAGATCGACGGCGCGCCGTCCCGCCCGGCCCGGCCGATCTCCTGCGAGTACGACTCGAGGCCCTTCGGGAGATTCAGGTGGTAGACGTACCGCACATCCGCCTTGTCGATGCCCATTCCGAACGCAATCGTTGCGACGACGACGTTGGTGCCCGAGGCCATCCACCACTCCTGGGTGGCGACACGATCCTCGGAGCTCATGCCGGCGTGGTAGGGACGGGCGGGAAGGCCCGCTGCCGCGAGGAGCGATGCAACGCGGAGCGCCGTGCGCTGAAGGGTGACATACACGATCGTCGAGCCGGACGGCCGGCTGCGGAGCCGGTCGATCAGCATCTGGTCGCGCTCTGCGGCTGTCGCCGGAGTGGTCAAGAGCGTCAGGTTGGGTCGGTAAAAGCCCGTTACGACCGCGTCCAACTCCGCTACCCCGAACCCTGCACAGATGTCGGCGACGACTGCCGGTGTCGCCGTAGCCGTGAGCGCGAGCACACGCTCCGCTCCGAGCTCGTGCGCACGCGCCGCGAGCTTGAGGTAATCAGGTCGGAAATTGTGCCCCCACTCCGAGATGCAGTGCGCCTCGTCGACCGCGAAGAGCGAGATCTTCGTCCGCTCGAGCTGATCGAGAAAGCGCTCGTTGTTGAACCGTTCCGGCGCGACATACAGGAGTTTCAGGCTGCCGGCGGCAAGTCGATCGGAGACGTCGCGCACCTCGTCTGCTCCGATGCTGGAATCGAGCCGCGCGGCATCGATGCCCCGACTCACAAGCGCGTCGATCTGATCCTTCATCAGCGCGATCAGCGGCGAAACGACGACGGTGACTCCGTCGAGCAGAAGTGCCGGCAGCTGATAGCAGAGGCTCTTGCCGGCACCCGTCGGGAACACTGCGAGCGCCGATCGGCCGGCGATCAGCGCTTCGACAACCTGCTCCTGGCCGGGCCGGAAGTCGGGGAAGCCGAACCGCTCGAGAAGAAGCGTGCGGGCGTTCAATGATGTGTTTATTGTCATTATTGACAACATAGCATAGGGCCAGGACGTTGCCGCGAATCCGCCGGTCTGCTCAGCCCCCGTCGATGTCAGGAGCCGCGGAGCTTCATTGCGTCGAGCGTCACCTCTCCTGCCCCGAGCCTCGCCATCAACGCGAGCTCAGCCCGCAGTCGTGCCTCCGCTGCACCAAGCACGTCTTCCGCCCGCGTGCGTGCCACGACTACTGCGCCATCGCCGTCGAGGACGACGAGATCGCCCGGCCGGATCGTGACGCCACCGACGTCCACGGGCACATCGAGTTCCCCTTGCTCGTCCTTCACGGCACCCGCCGCACACACGGAGCGAGCCCAGATCGGGAGCCCGAGCGCTACGAGTTCGTCGACATCTCGCACCGGGCCGTCGACGAGGATCCCGGCGGCGCCACGAACCTGCGCCTGGAGCACGAGAATCCCCCCGGCGAGGGCAGCATGCGCCTGCCCCGCCGTCGTCAGCACGATGAGGTCTCCGGGCTCGACCGTCGCGAGCAAACGGTGCACGGCCAGATTGTCGTTGACGCCGCAGAGCGCCGTGCGCGCAGGCCCGGCCGCCCGGCTCCCCTCGATGAGCCGCAGCAGGCTGCCGCCCACGAGGCCGTCGCGGCCCGCTGCCTCGTAGATGGTTGCAACTCCGAGCTCCGCGAAGCGACGGTCACCGGGCACGCTGCGCCTGCGTCTACCAGTCGCCGACGCTGCCGTCGGCGTAGAACACCCGCTGCGGGAGCTCCGGCTCAAAGGGGTGCTTCACGACGACGTCGAGGTCGATCTCGATCCCGAGCCCCGGCCGGCCACTCGCGCGCGCCAGCATCCCGTTGCGGTCGATGGGGTGCGACTCGGTCGCAACCTCGTCTCGCCACGGGACGTCGGAGGTGACCGCCTCGCAGATGATGTACGACGGGGTCGCGAGGCCAAGCTCGATCGAGGCCGCGGTCGACACGGGGCCTTGCGGATTGTGTGGCGCAAGGGCGACGCGGTGGATCTCGGCCAGAGCCGCGATCCGACGCACCTCGGTCAGGCCGCCGCAATGCGTGATGTCGGGCTGGATCACGCTGCAGGCACCCTTCGTCAGCAGCTCGTTGAACGGCGCAGCTCCGACCAGGCGCTCACCCGTCGCTATCGGCGTCCGCACCGACCGCTGGATCGCCGCAATGTCGTCGGAGCGCTCCGGCCAGCACGGCTCCTCGAACCAGTAGAGGTCGAACTGCTCGAGCGCGGACGCGAACAGATGCCCCATTCGCGGACTCGGGCGGGCGTGGCAGTCGACCATGATGTCGATTCCGTCGCCGACAGCATCGCGCATCGCGGCGACGCAGCGCTCGGCATGCCGGACGGGTGCGAGCCCCTCGAGCGGCATCGTCGGCGGCACCGCCATCGACTTGAAGGCCGTGAAGCCCTTCTCGACCATGCCCGCGGCGAGCTCGCCGAACCGCTGCGGCTCGCTGCTCTCGTAGAAGTCTTCCATCTTGCCCTCGCCGAGATGACCGTAGAGGCGGACGTGGTCTCGCACGGGGCCACCCCACAGCTTGTGGCAAGGAACGCCGTGCACCTTGCCGAGGATGTCCCAGAGCGCAATGTCGATCCCGCTCATGGCCGTCCCGCGAACGATGCCGTTGCCGTGCCAGAAGTGCTGGCGGAACATCATCTGCGAGAGATGCTGGATCCTCGTGGGATCCTCACCCACGATCAGCTCGGCGAGATCCTCGACTGCCCCCACGATCGCCCGCGTGTGCCACTCGAGCGTCGCCTCGCCCCAGCCGTGGAGTCCAGGCTCGTCGGTGACAACGCGAACGAAGATCCAGTTCCGCATCCGGGCATTGCAGACGTGCGCCTCGACGGCGGTGATCTTCACGACGCATCCGAGACGGAGCGAAGAAGCTCCCCGCTCGCGTCGATCAACCGGTCGACCTCGCCGCGCTCCACGTTCGAGGTCGTGATCCCGTACGCCCAGCGGTAGTTTTCCTGGTCGAGGATCTCGTCGAGCGCGATCCCTGCGACGAGGTCCAGATCCTCGCTCGCGGGCAGGTAGCCGGTGTAGTCGTTCGTATACCCGAGGGTAAACGTGGTCGCGAACGGGCTCTGCTCGCGGATCCGCACTCCGCACTCGTTGAAGAGCTCGAACGGGTTTGCGATGATCGCAGCGTCGCCGATCGCGAGCGCCTGGATCTCGCTGCGAACGGGCTCGTCGGCGCGCTGGATCATGTCGACGTACATCGCACACGAGGAACGTTGGTAGAACTCTGGGAAGCCCTGCGCCGACGTCGCCGTATGCAGGCTCTCGGGCCACACCTCCGGGAAGTCGCGCTTCGGGAGCGCGTCGATCTCTGCCATCCGTGCCTCGAGCTCCTCGAGCTCGTAGGGGATCCTGCGGCGGCGCAGATCGAGCATCTCCGACCGGGCGCCGAGGTGCGCGTCGGCAGACGTCGTGATTCCCGGCAGCGTCGCGAGGACGGCTGCGGCCACGGCCTCGCCGAGCTCGTCGCGCCCCTCGTAGGAGTGCTGCCTGGCCTCACGGTTCCCGAACCAGTAGTCCCAGGCGGCGACGTCCCCGCCGCAGCCCTGGAGAAAGATGCATTCGGCTCCGGGCACGCCACGCTCGACTTCGGCTCGAAGCGGGCCGGGGAACTCGGCGTTCCACTCGAGGATCTCCCCTCCCATGAGCGTGGGATGGCACGCGAACCCCGCAACGACGGCGATCGTCATCCCGTCTTCGCCGTCGACCAAAAGCACCGGGACGCTGTCGTCCACGGCTCGCTCACGACGAACGCGGTTGACGCTCACCCCGGGCGCGCGACCAACTCCCGAGCCGACGCGGGCCGGTCGCCGGTGGCGCCAGGCCGAGTAGACCGCACCGGCGAGCTGGTCGGGCAGAGCGGCTGCGTAGCGGTCGAACGCCGGCACATCGGATAGTCCGCCGATCGTTGCGCCTCGCGAGATGCTCGGCGCGCTGTGGTTGTGGGCGGCGTTGACGAGCACTGCCTCGGGTGGGATCCCGGTCAGCCCCTGCACGAGCCGTCGGGTCTCGGCGGTCAGCTCGGCACCGGCGAAGACGAGGTCGAGAGCGATGATCGCGACGGCATTCCGGCCGTTGTCGAGGACGAGGGCCTGGGCGATCATCGGGTCATGGATGCCGTCCGCCAGTCCTGTTCGGAGCGACCAGCAGCCGGGCGGCAGGCCGCACGGCGGGGTGATATCGACGCGCGCGACGCCGGCCGTCAGTGTGCTCACTGTCGTTCTCCTCTCGTCCCGTTCACGGGCAGGGTGTCCATTCGTTGTCGCTGTGCCACACGACCTACTCGAGCTCCGCGCGGTCGGCCTCGCGCGCGATCACGACAATGTTGTCGCCCTGAGCCGTCGTTGCGATTGCCCTGATCACACAGACGATCCCATCCGTCTTGCTCAGAATCACCTCGGGCGCGCGGTCGGGGCGCTCGAGGAAGTGGATCCGGCCGACGGGCTCGTCGACCGAGACCCTCTGTCCCAGGTCGACGGTCACCTCGAGGAGACCCGATTCCGGCGCAAGGAGGTAGTTGTCGAGCTCGGTGGCCATCAGCAACACCTGCTCGGGCAGGTCGAGATCCGCCCGGGTGACAGCCTCCCCCTCGATGACGCCGAAGCGGCGCAGCACATTGGTGAGGCCGCTCAATGCGAGCCGGTGGATCTCCGCCGTCACATGACCGCCGCCGCCGAGCTCCGTCGAGACGACGATCTTCCCCTGCCGCTCTGCCTCACGGACGAGGAGCCCGGTGCCGGCGATGTCGATGTAGACGCAACACCAGTCGGTGTTCCAGTGCAGCATCCCTTCGACCATCTGCCGCCGCTGCGCGGCGTCGTCCACCCAGTGCATCTCCGACCAGGGCAGACAGAGGCCGGTACGGCCTCCGCTGTGCATGTCGATCACGATGTCCGAGCGGGGAAAGAGAGCCGTCGAGAGGAAGTGCGCGAGCTGCTCGTCGGCTGAACCATTCGGGGAGCCGGGAAACGAGCGATTCATGTTCGCACCCGACGGCCAGAGACGTGTATAGGCGAGCGAGGCGTCCATCGAGACGCACGGGATCACGATCACGCGCCCGTTGACCTGCTCGGAGAGAAGATCGCGCGCGAGGTTGAGCGCGGCCACCTGACCCTCGGGCTCGTCGCCGTGAACGCCCCCGAGAACGAGAGCCGTCGGCCCGTCGCCGCCGGCAACCGTGACAATCGGGACGAACTGGTTCGACCAGCCGCTCGTGTTCGACGAGCGGGGAACCTGCAGCCTGCCGAACTGCTTCCCGGGTGCCTCGAGATCGATCGTGCAGAGGATCGGAGAGTCGCCCATGGCCCGAGCGCAATCCTAGAGGATTGTTGACAATTTCGCTATAGTCGACAATCTGGCAGCCACTCGTGCCGGCCCGCGATCCCGTCACTTCAGGAGACTCCCCGTGAAGATCACCGATGTCGAGGCAATCGTCCTACGACAGGCGGAGGTGAACGAGGGAATCGCCGACGGCAGCCAGGACGACCTTGTCGTCCGGATCCACACCGACGAGGGCATCACGGGCATCGGCGAGGTCGACTCGTCACCCGAGCTCGTCCAGGCGCTCGTCCAGGCGCCGAGTTCCCATGCGGTCGCCGTGAGCCTGCGCGACGTGCTGATCGGAGAGAACCCGCTCGACGTCGAGCGGCTCTGGAAAAAGATGTACCGCGGCCTGATCTACTTCGGGCGGAGAGGAATCGCGATCCACGCGATCAGCGGCCTCGATATCGCTCTCTGGGACATCAAGGGAAAGGCGCTTGGCAAGCCGATCTACGAGCTCCTCGGGACGCAACACCGCGACCGGGTGCGGGCGTACGCCTCGATGCTGATGCCCGACACGCCGGCCGAGGTGACGGCAGCGGTGACCGCTCTCGTCGAGCAGAACTTCACGGCCGTCAAGCTCGGCTGGGGGCCGCTCGGCAAGGACGCCGAGCTCGACGTCGCCCTCGCAGCAGCGGCGAAAGCTGCCGGTGGCGACGGAGTCGAGATCATGATCGACGCCGGCCTCGGCTACGTCGCCGACGCGGGGACGGCGATCGAGGTGGCGCGCGAGTACGAGCGTCTCGGCATCTACTGGCTCGAGGAGCCGTTCGAGCCCGACGAGTACGAGGCCTACGCGGAGCTGGCCGACACGGTGGACATGCGCATCACGGCCGGCGAGCAGGACTCGACCTGGTGGGGCTTCCGGGAGCTGATCGACCGCGCGCACGTCGACCTCGTGCAGCCGGACGTCACCCGCTGCGGCGGTATCACCGAGACGCTCCGCATCGCGGAGCTCGCGTACTCGCGCGGCGTCGCAACGGTGCCTCACGCGTGGAAGAGCGGCATCATCAAGGCCGCGTCGTTGCATTGCAACGCGGTGATGCCGGACGGAATCTGGCAGGAGTACTGCGTCGCCGACACGCCGATTGCGAAGACCCTGACGGTTCAGCGACTGCCGATCGAGGAAGACGGCTACGTCGCGGTCCCGACCGCGCCGGGCCTTGGCGTCGACATCGACGAGGACGTGCTGGAGAGCCTCCGGGTCGGCTGAATCAGCCAACTCGACGGAACGAGACGAAGGAGCGAGAGATGAGCTCGACGCAGATTGCAGGAGCCGACCTGGCCGCGCGAGCAGCGGCGGTCATCCCAGGAGGCGTGAACAGCGGTCAGCGTCAGGTCCCGGGTCTCGAGGACATGGTGGTCACGGCCACGGGCGGCTCGACGTTCACGGACGCCACGGGCCAGGTCTTCACCGACTACCACTCCGCGTTCGGGCCACCCCTTCTCGGCCACAACGATCCCGACGTCGAGGCGGCGGTCGCCGCCACCGGGCGCTCGCTCGACCTGATGGGCGTTGGCGTCACGCGGGTCGAAGTCGAGCTCGCAGAGCGCCTCGTTGCGAGCGTCCCCTCTCTCGAGAAGGTTCTCCTCACGTGCACGGGAAGCGAAGCCACGTTCCACGCACTTCGCGTCTCGCGTACCGCAACCGGTCGGCGCCACGTGATCAAGTTCCAGGGCTGCTACCACGGGTGGCATGACTCCGTCGCGATGAACGTGATCTCTCCGGCCGAGCGCGTGGGTGGCAAGGATCCGATCTCGGGCGGGATGTCGCCCGAGGCGATCGAGTCGACGATCGTCTGTCGCTTCAACGACGCCGACGAGGTCGCGCGTGCCCTTGAGCAGGTCGACGTGGCGGCGATCATCCTCGAGATGATCCCTCACAACATCGGTGCTGTCCTCCCCCAGCCCGGCTTCCTCGAGCGATTGCGCGAGCTTGCGACGAAGCATGGCACCGTGCTCATCTTCGACGAGGTGATCACCGGCTTCCGCCATGGGCTCGGCGGCTACCAGGCTATCAGCGGCGTGACGCCCGACCTGACGACGCTCGGCAAGGCGATGGCGAACGGCTGGCCCGTGTCGGCGCTCGGCGGCAAGGCGGAGCTGATGGATCTCTTCTCCACGACGCCGGGGCAGCCGGCGTTCTTCGCCGGCACGTTCAACGGCCATCCCGCCACGAGTGCTGCTGCTCTCGCCACGATCGAGAAGCTCGAGCGTGAGCCGGTGCACGAGCACGTCTTCCGGCTCGGCGAGCGTGCACGGACAGGGCTCCAGGCGATGTACGATCGTATCGGAGTACCGGCGGTCGTCTCCGGGTTTGGCTCGGTCTTCGTGACCTACTTCCTCGAGGGCCCGGTCGTGAGCTACGACGACCTCCTCCGGAACGATGTCGACCTTTTCATCGGCTACCGGCGGGAGATGATGCAGGACGGCATCTTCGAGCTGCCCCTGAATCTGAAGCGCAGTCACTTCTCGTACGCGCACACCGACGAGGACGTCGACCGACTACTCGTCGCCACCGAGGCGGCTGTGACACGACACCTGGACAAGCGGGCGTGAGCTCCTCCTCGCCCGTCTCCTGCTCGATCGACCTCACCGCTCCGGGGAAGCAGGTCGGGCACCTCGCATTCCCGAAGATCACCAACACGGCAGGGTGGGCGAGCACGTTCGTCCACATCGGCTCGATCGCGAACGGCGATGGGCCGACCGTGCTCGTGCTTGCCGGCAACCACGGCGACGAGTACGAGGGTCAGGTCGCCGCGCTGCGGCTCCTCCAGGAGCTCGAGCCGAACGACGTCACGGGCCGCGTGATCGTGATTCCCCGCCTCTCCCCTGCCGCTGCCATCGCGAACACGCGCAACTGGCCGTCGGGAGCGAACTTCAACCGCTCGTTCCCGGGCCGCCCCGACGGGCCGCCGAACGAGCAACTGGCCGACTATCTCACGACGGTCTTGTTCCCCCTCGCCGACGTCGTCATCGACATGCACTCCGGCGGGCGCACGGCCTGGTTCCTCCCTTGCTCGCACATGCACGTCGTCGGCGACCCGGCGCAGCGGAGGGCGATGCTCGAAGGAATGGAGGCCTGGTGCAGCGACTGGCACTACCTCTACATCGACGTCAACGGCAGCGGACTCCTCCCCGTCGAGGCCGAGAATCAGGGCAAGCTCGTGATCACGACCGAGCTCGGCGGCGGCGGCCGCGTTCCCGCTCCCGTGCATCGGCTCGCCTGGAGCGGCCTGACCAATGTGCTGCGGCATGTCGGCGCGATGACGGGTGAGGTGCAGACACGGGCCTCGCTCGGCCTTCCGCCCGCGATCATCCTCGACGGCCGCAACCCCGACACGATCGTCGTCTCACCCGAGGACGGGCTGTTCGAGGGGATGCTCGAGCCAGGCGATCCCGTCACCGCAGGCGAGCCTGTCGGCCGGCTCTGGTTCTTCGATCGTCCCGACCGGGCGCCCGTACTTCTCTGCTCACCCGTCGACGGCTACGTCGTCGTTACGAAGGCGATCCCGATCACGGAGCAGGGCGACTGCGTGTTCGTCGTCGGCACGCCGATCGACCGCGCAACGCTGCTGTAGGAGGATCGCGTGAGACCGGTGCACGCGGACGGAGGCACGAGAAAGGCAGCACCTCCCACGGCCCACCCTGGCGACCGGCTGAAGCTGGCCACCGCGCGCCCGAGCGCGTGATGAAATCGGTCGCAGCACTCTCCACGCTCGGCGACCGCACGTTCGGCAGCCTGCGACGGCATCGCAACTACCGTCTCTACTTCGCAGGGAACGGGATCTCGTTCATCGGGACGTGGATGCAGCAGATCGCTGCGTACTGGCTCGTTCTCGAGCTCACCCGCTCACCCGTGGCGGTCGGAGCGCTCGCGCTCGTGCAGACGCTTCCGATCACCGCGCTCGCGCTCGTGGGCGGCACGATCGCAGATCGGATCAACCTCCGCCGGCTCGTGATCGCGTGCGAGTCCGTGCTGGCGGTCGTCGCCGCGCTCCTTGCCTTCCTGGCGCTCAGCGGCCTGGTCGAAGTCTGGCAGATCTACGTGCTCGGCCTCGTTCAGGGGATCGCAATCGCCCTCGATGCACCGGCCCGTCATACCCTCGTGTTTCAGATCGTCGGGAGAGACGACCTGCCGAACGCGGTCGCGCTCAGCTCCGCGCTCGGGACGAGCGCCCGGATCGTCGGACCGGCACTCGGGGGCCTCGTGGTCGCCGTAGCCGGCGCAGGAGTTGCGTTCGCCGTGAACGCAGTCAGCTATGTCGTCGTGATCCTGGCAATCCTCGCTATGAGGCTTCCGCGGGCCGCTCCGTTCGCGACCGTGCAACCCGGCGTCCTCGTCGGCGTCACCGAGGCGATCGCCTTCATCTGGAGCTCGCGCCGGGTCGCGATCACCTTCCTCAGCGTGCTGCTCGTAAGCACGTTCTCGTTCAACTTCGACGTCCTGCTCCCCCTGGTTGCCCGACTGACCCTGGATCAGGGTGCCGCGACGTTCGGTCTCATCGCCTCGGTCTTTGGCATGGGAGCGCTCTGCGGCGCATTGATTCTGGCCACGATCGGACGGGCGCGACTGCTCCTCGTCCTCGTCGGCGCGGGCGGCTTCGGCGCATTTCAGCTCCTCCTTGCTCCGCAAGACACGCTGCCGGCCGTGTGCGCCGTGCTCTTCGTGATCGGAATCTTCTACGTGATCTGGGGCTCGAGTGCGCTCGCGACCCTGCAGCTCGCGGCACCGTCCCACATGCGTGGCCGGGCGGCGAGCCTCTACTTCTTCGCTTTCATGGGCGGGGCGCCGCTCGGAGGCCTGCTCGCCGGCTCACTCACGGCGCATGGAGGCACGCGCCTCGCATTCGCCGTCGGTGGCACGATCGCGTTGACCGTTGCCCTCATCGGCGCCGTCGCCGTGTTCATGGGCCGACGATCGACAACACCGATCGCAACCCCCGACCGACAGCTCGATCGACCCTCAGAAAGGAGCGCGACATGAACGTCACCTTTCCCACAGCCCGCTGCCGCTTCGACGTCGCAACCCGGGACGTGACACCGCCCGTCGGCTGCGCCGAGTCTTCGCCGACACGCCAGTCCTGGTGCTCACGACGACGAACGGGGGGCTCGGCTACCTCTGCCCACGCGAGTCGTACGGCAGCGGCCTCTACCAGGAGCAGCAATCGCCCTACGCCCCGGGGTGCTTGGAGGAAGTGATCGACGCGTCGCACCGTGCCCTCGCGCGGTTCGGACTCGGCTGAGTCGGGCCGCGGCTGCGCGCCCGAGACCGGCCAAGGGGAACCTCAGGCCTCGACGTCCTCGTCTTCCCAATCCCAGCGGTCGAGCTCGGCGTTGTAGCCCTCGGGTTCGGGAACCTCGAGCGGCGGAACCGCATGGCGCTCAACCGTGTCAGCGATGATCGCGGCTGCGCGCTCAATCTCTTCGTCGCCGATCAGGCGGTGTGTGACGAGGCGGATCCGGCTCGTGTCCCGGTCGAGCACGCGCACACCGGCTTTCTCGAGGAGGTCGACCAGTTTGGCCGGCTCGAGGCCCGTCTCCGTGACGTCGGCGAGGACGATGTTTGTCTCGATCACATCGGGTTGGAGCGCAATGCCGGGGATCGAAGTGAGTCGGCGACCGAGTTCGTGTGCTCGGCGATGGTCGTCGGCGATCCCGTCGACCATGGTGTCGAGAGCAACGAGACCGGCGGCGGCGGCGATTCCAGCCCGGTGGACGCTCGCACCACCGAGGCGTTGCAGCATCAGTCGTGCGCGCTCTACGACCTGCTCGCTGCCCGCGAGCACCGCCCCCATCGGCGCCGAGAGTCCCTTGTTGAGCGAGAAGATGACGGAGTTGGCCGGGGCCGCGAGATCTGCGAGCGGAACGCCCAGCGCGACCGACGTATTCACGAGGCGGGCGCCGTCGAGATGCACGCGCGCACGGTGCTTCTTGGCCGCTGCGGCAAGGGCCTGCGTCAAGGGAACGGAGAGCGTCGTGCCTCCGGCCCGTGTGTGGGTGTTCTCGAGGATCAGGAGCGCGGCGCCCTCCTCCCTGACGAGCTCCGAGACCGCCGCCGGATCCATCCGGCCGTCAGAGGCCCAGAGCGTCCGCGGTACGAGCCTCGCGATCTCCTCCATTCCCATCGCCTCTGACGTCATCACGTGAGAGGCGGCCTCGACGACCACGCGATCGCCGGGAACGCAGAAGGTGAGCATCGCGACCAGATTCCCCATCCCGCACGTCGGCACCCAGAGCCCCGAGTCCTTCCCGAGCAGCGCCGCGACCCGCTCGCAGAGCGCATTGACCGACGTGTCCTCGCCGACGGTCGCCCAGCCGAGCTCCGCTTTCCGCATGGCCTCCCACATCTCGTCGGTCGGAACCGATAGGAGATCGGAGCGGAGGTCGATCACGGAGTCAAACCCTTCGCAAGTGCCGCCCGGGTCGCGCGCCCGTGTGGTCGCCGCCCTCGACGACGACGGTGCCGTTGACGAGAACGTGCTCCACGCCTCGGGCGTAGGCGTGCGGATGCTCGTTCGTCGACACGTCGTCGAGTTCGTCGTAGTCGAACACGACGACGTCCGCTGCATAGCCGGCGCGCAGCATCCCCCGATCCCAGAGGCCGAAGTGGGCGGCCGGCATGCTCGTCATCTTGCGGATCGCCTCCTCGAGGCGGAGCGTGCCATTCTCGCGCACGTGGTGCGTGAGGTAGTGGACATGGCCCGCGTAGCCAAGCGGGTGCCGGAGAGCATCGGCGAGGGGGCCTTCGAGGGTGACGGTGAACGTATCGACCCCGAGGCAGAAGAGCGGGTGCGAGATCATCTCCGCCATGTGCTCGTCCGTGAACAGTCGGCCGACGACGAGGATGCTCTCGTAGCTCTCGCCGGCGTCCGCGAGCACATCGAAGAAGCAGTCCCACGGGTCGACCTTGCGCAGATCGGCGATCTCGGCGAACGAGAGGCCGTCCCAGTCGGGATGCTGCTCGCTCGCCTGCAGGCGGACGCGGTCCCACTCGCCCTTGTGGATGAACCGCCAGTAACGGTCGCACTCCGTCCGCAGCTGCTTGCGGGTGTCGGGATCGCGCAGGCGAGCGACCGCAGCGGCGCTGCCGTCGGCTGCGACCCAGGGGGGCAGGATCCCGGAGAGCTGCCCGAGGCCGTCGAGGAACGGCGTTGTGTCGGCAAGGACGTCCATTCCCTCCTCGCGCGCCGTAGCCATCATTTCCACGGCCCGTTCCCAACCACGGTCGGGCGCCCCGGTGTTGTGCCGCACGTTGAGGTGCGAGATCTCGGCACGGACGCCGCCGGCGCGGGCGACCTCGAGGAACTCCGCGATCGCGTGCAAGATGCCCGAATCGCGGTTCCGGACGTGGCTCGTGTAGATCCCGTCGTACTCGCCCGCGATCGCGTTCAGCCGCACGAGCTCGGCGGTTGTCGCCTCGCGCCCGGGGTTGAACTCGAGTCCGGTCGACATCCCGAGTGCCCCCGCCTCCATCGCCTCGTGCATGAAGCCGTCCATTATCGCGGCCTGCACCTCGGTCGGATGTGAGCCGGAGACACCGGCGGCGAGCCTGATCGAGTTATGCCCGACGAACCACGCGAGGTTCGGCGTGTGCCCGACGTCGGAGAGAAAATCCAGGTGCTCGCCGAACGTCGTCCACGGGATCACAGGCCCGTCGAAGCCGAACGTGTGGAGGCGGCCGCTCATGAACTCGCGCGAGTGATCGGTGACGGGGGCGTAGCTCCAGCCACAGTTGCCGACGACCTCGGTCGTCACGCCCTGCCGGATCGTGCTCTCAGCGGTCGGGTTTGCGAGCAGCGAGAAATCGCTGTGGCTGTGCGGGTCGACGAACCCCGGGCAGACGACCTTGCCGGCCGCATCGATGACACGGTTCGCGGTCGCGGCGTCACCGAGCCTGCCGACCTCGACGATGCTCCCGCCCTCGATCGCCACATCACCCAAGAAGGGTGGGCTGCCGGTGCCATCTGCCACCCAGCCGTTGCGAATCAGGACGTCAAGCATGTGACACCAACCTCATTTCTTTTCGGCGCCGCCGACGTGAGGGCCGAGGCGCGGATCGAGGATGTCGCGGAGGCCGTCGCCCAGAAAGTTGAAGCCGAGGACGACGATCATGATCGCAATACCCGGGAAGATTGACAACCAGGGAGCGATATCGAGATACGAGCGAGCGCTGTTGAGCATTCCGCCCCAGGACGCCTCGGGAGGCTGCGTGCCGAGCCCGAGGAAGCTCAATGCCGCTTCGCTGAGAATGGCAGTCGCAAGGTACACCGTGACGAGGACGATCAAAGGGGCGGCGATGTTCGGGATCACATGACGAGCCATCAAGCGGGAGTGCGATGACCCGAGCGCGCGCGTGGATTCGACAAAGGGAAACCCCATCACCTCGAGCACCGCGCCGCGCACGACACGGGCGAAAGCAGGGGCGATGACGATGCCGATGGCGATCATGGCATTGCGTCGGTTCGGCCCGAGCATTCCGGCGATCACGATCGCCAGCACGAGTCCTGGGAGCGCGAACATGAGATCGACGAAGCGCATCAGCGCGCTGTCGAGCCAGCCGCCGAAGAAGCCGGCCAGCAGGCCGAGGGAAACGCCGAGAACGAAGGCGATCGAGACGGAGATAATCCCCACCTGTAGTGACACCTGGGCTCCGTGAATGATGCGAGCGAACACGTCCCGGCCGAGCTCGTCGGTTCCCATCGGATGCGCCCAGCTCGGCGACTGCAGGCGTAGGGCGACGAGCTCGTCGGGGTCGATCGACCAGACGTACTTGCCGAAGAGCGCGATCAGGACGTTGAGCCCGACGATGATCGCCCCCGCGATCCCGATCGGGTTTCGCCACTTCGCGAACTTGCCGGCCTTCCGCGTCGGGGCGTACACCCAGGCGTCATTGCCGACCTCGCTCGACCGGCCTTCGGCTCCGAGGATCGGAGCCTCGTTGTTTCCGAAGTTGCTCATTCCTGGGTGATCCTCGGGTCGAGCACGCCGTAGAGCAAGTCGACGAGCAGGTTGGCAAAGATGAAGATGAATGCGAGCAGCATCGTCGCGCCCTGAACGACGGGGTAGTCACGGTTGAAGATCGCGTTGATCAGGGTGTTCCCGAGACCCGGGAGCCCAAAGATGATCTCGACGATAGCCGAGCCACCCATAAGGATCCCGATCTCGAATCCGACGACCGTAACGACCGGGATGAGAGAGTTCCGCAGGGCGTGCCTCGTAATGACCACATTGCGTTTCACGCCTTTCGCGCGCGCGGTACGGACGTAGTCCTGCCCGAGCACCTCGAGCATCGTTGCCCGAACCATTCGCATCACGATCGCGAGCGTGAACACCGCGATCGAGATCGCGGGGAGGATGAACTGGCTCAGGTTCTCGATCGGGTTCTCGTAAAAGGGGACGTAGTTCAGCGGCGGCACCCAGCCAAGGACCTTGGACGTGAAGAGAAGAAGGAGCGTGGCCAGGAAGAAGCTCGGGATGCTGACACCGATCAGCCCTCCGACCCGCGCGGCGAAGTCATGCTTGCTGTCGCGCTTGACCGCGGAGAGGACTCCCAGCGGGACACCGATGACTGTCGCGATCAGGAGGCCGAGGAAGACCAACTCGGCCGTAATCGGTAGTGCGTTGAGGAGAACGGTCGAGACCGGCTCGGTGTTGCGGAGAGAGACGCCGAGGTCGCCCTGGAGAACGCCGCTGATCCAGCGCCAGTACTGCTCTGGATAGGAGCCCGTGAGGCCGAGATCCCGGCGAGCCTGCTCGATCAGCTCCGGGTCCGACCCGATGTCACCTCCGGCAAGGACGGAGACGATGTCCCCCGGAAGCAGACGCACCATCAGGAAGATCAGGATCGAGATCCCGATCATCGTCGGAATCATGGTGAGAACGCGTTTGAGGACGTACCCGCCCAATGGCTACCTGTCTGAGAGAGAGGGAGGGAGGGGCGCCCTGACGGCACCCCTCCCGATGAAGAACAGAACGGTCGACTACGAGGCCAGCCACACGTTGTTTCGGAGTCCCGTGTTGAAGTCGTCGAAGGCAACGTACATGCCCTGTACGCGCTTGTTCACGACCTGGTACTTGTTCACCTGGATCAGCCCGATCTGCGGCAGATCGTTCTGGAGCAGCACCTGCGCCTGCTTGTACAGCGGCAGCCGCTTGGCCGGGTCGAGCGTGATCTTGCCGTTTCCGACGTTGCGCCAAACCTGCTTGTTCTTCCACAGTGGGTACCAGCGGTTGTAGATCGCTGCGGCCGGGTTGTACTCGTTCAGGTAGCCGTCGACGTCACCGCGCATGCCGCGCGCCGTGAGATCCCATTCGAAGTTGCCGGTGCCGTTGTTCGCTGCGAATGTGCCCGGCTCCTGGGCGACGATCTCGACATCGATGTTGATCGCCTTCAACTGAGACTTGATCACGGACGCGATCTGCTGGAACTCGAGCGGCGTCGAGAACGTCGACAGCTTCACCGAGAACCCCTTCGACTGGCCGGCGGCCGCCATGAGGGCCTTCGCCTTCGGCAGGTCGAACTTCTGGTACTTGGACTTCAGCTCCGCCTGCGTGAGCGGCCACGAGCCGTATCCGGGCGGGACGATCCCGGAGTAGTTGCCGTTGCCGTTGTACACCGTGTTGATGATTGCCTGGCGGTTGATCGCGAAGTTGACCGCCCTACGGACTCGGGCGTCATGCCACGGCTTCGGGTCGCCCTTGATCGTGAACTGCAGCTCACGGAACGCGGCCGTGCCACCCTTCAGGACGACGAGGCTCGAGTCGTTTGCAAGCGACTTCGCTCCGTCGGAGGAGACCGTTGCACCGTCGATCGCACCGGCTCGCAGTGCCGCGATACGCGACTGCTCGTCGGGGAGCGTCTTCAGCGTCATGGCGTCCATGTACGGCTGCCCGGGCTTCCAGAACGACTTGTTCGCAACATACTCGACCCGGTCGTTCGGGTTGAAGCCGACCATGCGATACGGCCCCGTGCCGATCGCGTTCCGGGCGGCGTTGACCTGGTCGTAGAGGCCGGCCGGAACAATGGGCGAGTAGCGGTTCCAGGCAAGGAAGCCGAATACGCGCGCGTCCCGCGTCTTGAGACGGAGCCGAACGACGTACTTCGACACAACGTCTACTCCGTCGAAACCGGGTACCTGGCTAACCGTGGCGACGCTCCCCGGAAGCGGCGGGGCGAGCATCTTCTCGATCGAGTACTTGACGTCGCCGGCGTCGAGCTCCTTGCCGTTGTGGAACTTCACGCCCTTGCGCAGGTTGAAGGTGATCGACTTCTGATCAGCCGCGATCTTCCACGAAGTGGCGAGCGCCGGCTTGAGGTTGAGGTCCTTGTCCCATTCGACGAGCGAATCGTACGCTGCCTGTTTGCCCCAGTGATTCGACGTGAGAATCGCGCCGAAGGGCGCAACGTGCACCGGGTCCTGCTCGAGGGCCCAGATGATCCGACCGCCGCGGCGGATCTTCGATGGTGCGCCCGCCCGACGGGTCGATGCCTTTGCGCCGCCCGCAAGTGAGCCGGCCGCAATTGCACCGGCACCGACAACACCGGCCTTGACGAGAGCATCGCGCCGCGTGACCCCGCCGACCGCGCGCTCTTCCGTTCCCTTTTTGGACACAGCCATGTCCTCCTTTGTAAGTGGGATGCGGTCAGACAATCTGACCGACCCTCGGTGCCTCACCCTGGATGTCATCGTAAAAGACGGATTCTCGGACCTGAATGTTGGCAAGTCGTTCGACGGCCTCGCGATCGACGTCGACCCCGAGACCCGGCGCATCGGTAACCGAGATGAAGCCGTTGCCCATCTCGAGGGGCTCCGTGAGCACGTCGAGCTCCTGCAAGGGATAGTGCGTGTCGCTCGCGAACGGGAAGTTCGAGGAACCCGCGACGAGATGCGCGTTCGCCATCGTCGCTGCGCCGAGCTCTGCCCAGCTCCCGATCGCGCACCACTTACCTGCGGCGGCGGCAAGCGCCGCGATCTCCCTGCCGCGCGTCAGCCCGCCGGCCTCCGAGGGGTAGACGACGAAGACGTCGCACGCCTCGGCCTTGATCAATTCGAGCGCCGCGCGAATGTCCGTGCATCCTTCGTCGGCAGCGATGGGGACGCCCACAGCTCGCCGAACCGTGGCCATTCCTGCGATGTCGAAGTCGGGAACGGGCTGCTCGACGTATTGGAGGTCGAACTTCTCGAGCCCCCGGATCCACTTGATCGCCGCGGGAACGCTCCAGATCATGTTCGCGTCGATCCGGATCTTCACGTCGGTCCCGACCGCGTCGCGGATCGCGGCGATGGTGTCGTGATCCTGCCCGAAGTCGCGGCCGACCTTGAGCTTCAGCTCGGAATAGCCGGCCTCGACGAACGCCGAAGCCTTCCGCGCATTCGCCTCGGGGTCGTCGATGAAGAGGTAGCCGACGACCGGGACCTCACGGCGACAGAAGCCACCGAGGAGCTCCGCGACCGGGACTCCGAGCGCCTTTCCCTTGATGTCGAGCAACGCGATCTCGATACCCGAGATCGCGTACGCGCCGATCCGGCTCCAGTTCCGCGTGAACTCTTCCATGCGGTGGACGAGCCATTCGATGCGGAGCGGATCCTGACCGATGAGGAACTGTGTCAGCTCCGCATCGATGATCGTGCGAATCGTCGGCAGCGTCGGCCCGGGGGCTTCACCGACGCCAATGATTCCTTCGTCGGTGTGAATCTCGACGAGCAACCCGGAGGCCGACAGCCGCGTCCCGCCCGGCCACACGAGGGGCTCTCGCATCGGCGTGCGCACGGGAGTTGTATGGATGCTGGTGATCTGCACCGAGGATGGCTACACTAGGCACGGCGGGCGAGATTGTCAACCATTTGTTGATTGTCGACAATTTGTATGATGGAGGGACGCATGGCCGCAAGTGTCGAACGCACACCCTCCGTCGTCGTCGATGCCGGCGCCGGCAAGGGCGGTCCACGCGGCCAGCAGGTCGTCGAGATCCTGCGGAGCGCAATCATCACGGGCGAGTACGACCCCGGCGAACGGCTGATCGAGGCGACGCTCTCGACGGAGCTCGGGACGAGCCGGGGTCCCGTGCGAGAGGCGCTGCGCCAGCTCGAGAACGAGGGCCTCGTCGTCTCCATCCCCTATCGCGGCGCGGTCGTGCTCGGGGTGTCGGACGAGGAGGTGCAGGATGTCCTGATCCCGATCCGACTCACGCTGGAGCGCTACAGCTTCGCGCATGCTCTCGAACGGATGACGGACGCAGACTTCGCCGAGCTCGGGAAGCAGGTGTGGCTGATGGAGCAGGCCGCTGCCGCCGACGACCTCCCGCGCCTCGTCGAGGCCGACCTCCGCTTCCACGACATCGTGATCTCGTCGTCCGGCCAAACGCACACGGTGCAGATCTGGCGAACGATCTGGCCGCGGATCCGCGCCTACTTCTACCGCTACGGCCGCGGCAAGGACCTGGTGACCATGGTCGAGGAGCATCGCGACCTTCTCGCCGCTCTGCAGACACGCGATCCCGCGGTGATGCGGGCGCAGCTCGACTTGCACATCGCTGTTCCGAGCCCTCCGTCGGACGCGCTGAAGAAGCCGAAGCGCAGCAAGGTGGCCACGACGAAGCTCCCCGTTCGCGTCACGAAAGTGGGCTCATGACCGAATTGCTCCGCGTCGAGAACCTTCGCACGGGATTCCACACCCACGGCGGGGTGATCCGGGCCGTGGACGGCGTCGACTTCTCGATCCCAACGGGAGGTGCGCTCGGCGTCGTCGGCGAGTCCGGGAGCGGCAAGTCCGTCACGGCACTCTCGATCATGCGCCTGATCGATCTACCTGGACGCGTCGAGCCCACGTCCACCATTTCATTCGAGGGCCGCGATCTCGCCGCTCTCCCCGAGGACGAACTGACGAAGATCCGCGGCAACGAGATCTCGATGATCTTCCAGGAGCCGATGACATCGCTCAATCCCGTCTTCACGGTCGGCGAGCAGATCGCCGAGTCCGTGCGCCTCCACCAGCATGTGGGTGACAGGGAGGCGAAAGGCCGCGCTCTCGAGATGATGCGGCTCGTCGGAATCCCGTCCGCCGAGAAGCGGATGCGGGACTACCCCCACCAGATGTCCGGCGGCATGCGCCAGCGCGTGATGATCGGAATGGCGCTCAGCTGCAACCCGAAGCTCCTCATCGCAGACGAGCCGACGACGGCCCTCGACGTCACGGTGCAGGCGCAGATCCTGGAGCTGATGAAAGAGCTCCGCGAGAAACTCGGGATGGCGATCCTGCTGATCACGCACGACCTCGGGGTGGTCGCCGAGATGGTCGACGAGGTTGCCGTCATGTACGGCGGCAGGATCGTCGAGCGTGGGCCTGTGCAGGAGATCTTCGACAATCCGCAGCATCCCTACACCGAGGCGCTCCTCCGCTCGATCCCGCTCCTTGGCATGCGCTACACCACCCCTCTCAAGGCGATCCGCGGGATGGTCCCGAGCCCGCTCGACTGGCCGCAGGGCTGCCGTTTCGCCCCGCGCTGCGACTACGCCTTCGATCGCTGCCTGACGGAGCTGCCGCCGCTCCAGGTCGTGGGTGAGCAGCAGGCCGCCTGCTGGCTTTGCGAGAACGGCGCCCGCGACGTCCAACCGCTCGTGGCGCCCCTGTGAGCACGGGCGCCGTCACTCCCGCAGTCGCGCCCGAGCCTCCGGAGCCGAGCGAGGACGATGTCCTGCTCAGCGTCCGGGGACTGAAGAAGCACTTCCCGGTGAAGCAGGGGCTGCTGAAGCGCACGTCCGGATACCTGCAGGCCGTCGACGGGGTCGATCTCGAGGTGCGACGTGGAGAGACGCTCGGTCTCGTCGGCGAGTCCGGCTGCGGCAAGTCGACGCTCGGACGCACCCTCTTGCGCCTGATCGAGCCAACCGAAGGTGAGATCACATTCGATGGAGTGGAGCTCGTCGGTCTCGGCAACAAGGCCTTGAAGGACATGCGCCGCCATATGCAGATCGTCTTCCAGGACTCGGTCGGCTCGCTCGACCCGCGGATGAAGGTGGGCGAATTGATCGCCGAGGGCCTCACGATTCACGGCATCGGCGCCCGGAAAGATCGTGACGCCGTCGTCCACGACATGCTCGAGCGGGTCGGAATGCCGCCCGAGGCCGCCGACCGGTATCCGCACCAGTTCAGCGGCGGCCAGCGACAGCGGATCGGTCTGGCGCGCGCACTCGTCCTGCAGCCAAAGCTCGTCGTTGCCGACGAGCCGGTGTCTGCGCTCGACGTGTCGATCCAGTCGCAGGTACTCAACCTGCTCGTCGAACTGAAGGCTGAGTTCGACCTCACGTACGTCTTCGTCGCCCACGACCTCGCGGTCGTTGGCTACATCTCCGACCGCGTCGCCGTGATGTACCTCGGCCGGATCGTCGAGATCGCGCCGTCGGACGAGCTCTTTCGCCGGCCGTTGCATCCGTACACGATGGCGTTGCTCTCTGCGAACCCCGAGCCGATTCCCGGCCGGAAGAGCACACGCATCGTCCTCAAGGGCGACGTTCCGAGCCCGATCGACCCACCCTCGGGCTGCCGCTTCCGGACTCGCTGCCCGATCGCCCAGCAGATCTGCTCCGAACTCGATCCCGCGCTCCAGGATCACGGGCTGGACCACCGGGCGGCATGCCACTTCCCGGGCACGTCGATCGCTGGATGAGTGGGGCTTGTTGCAACGTGAGGCCCGTCATGATCGTTGCAACAAGCCCCACTCGATGCGTGCCTCTGAAGCGGCCCTCGATGAACGGGAGCATTTCACGTCAACCACTGCCGCAAGGGCCGCTGGCGCCCGAGCCTGCATGAGCTCGGGCGCCACGCAGCCCCTTCGCGAGGTGCGGCTGCTGCACGACTGCCGCGTGCCGATGCGCGACGGCATCACCTTGTCCGCGGACGTCTATCTCCCGCTCGGAGCGCAGGGGCTGCCGACGATCATCCAGTGGACGCCGTACGAGTCGACGCGCGAACGCTTCGTCTCGTGGGGCGTCTGGTTCGCGCAGCGCGGGTACGCGGCAGTCGTTGTCGACACGCGCGGCCGATACGAGTCAGAGGGAGACTTCACGGCCTGGATAAACGACGGACCTGACGCATACGACACGGTCACCTGGGCGGCCGGAGAGCAGTGGTCGAACGGTCGCGTCGGCACGTGGGGCCGCAGCTACGGCGGCCTCGTCCAGTGGGAGCTCGCACGGCTGCAGCACCCGAACGTCCAGTGCCTCGCGCCGCAGGTGATCCATGACGACTACTTCTGGGACGGCTACTGGACCGGCGGCGCGTTCCAGCTGGCGCTCACCCTCGGGGCGGCCGCGCTCTGGTCGAGCGCCATTGCGCTGATCACCGGGCCGAGTGCGCGCGACATCGTGCTCAACGACCGGATCTTTGGCCACCTCCCGTTGATCGAGCTCGACGAGGTGACAATTGGACGCAAGGTCGAATACTGGCGGCTGTGGTGGGAGCATCAGGTAAACGACGAGTACTGGCAGCAGTTCCGGACGAGGCCGGATCTCGTCGACGTGCCGATCTTCCAGCAGGGCGGCTGGTTCGACCCGTACTCCGGCTCTCATCTGCGCTCGTTCGGCGCGATCGGGGACCGCGTGCCGAACCGCGTCATGATCGGACCGTGGTCACACGAGGAGGACGTGGAGAACTTCTCGGGAGACATCGATCTCTCGCCGGCGCTGACCGTGATCCGGGATCATGAGCTCGTCTTCTACGACCGGTTTCTCAAGGACGCGGCAAACGGCTGGGACGAACGGCCTCCCGCTGACCTGTACGTCCTCGGTGTCAACGAGTGGCGCGGCGAGAGCGAGTGGCCGCTCGCGCGGTCAGAGCTCGCCGCCTTTCACCTTCGCCAGAGCGGGAGCCTCTCGCTCGGCGCGCCCGGCCCGGGCGAGACGGCCGATCGCTACGACTACGACCCGGCCGATCCGGTGCCGACGATCGGTGGCGTCAACTCGGTACTGACGATGACGCAGGGGGCCGAGACGCCGATCCGCCCCGGGCCGATCGACCAGCGCGTCCTCGAGCAGCGCCGCGACGTGCTCGTCTACACGAGCGAGCCGCTCGACCGCGACCTCGAGGTGATCGGCCCCGTCGAGATGCTGCTGTACGCCGCCTCGTCCTCGCTCGACACCGACTTCATTGTGCGTCTGTGCGACGTCTATCCCGACGGCCGCTCGATCTTCCTCACGGAGGGGATCATCCGGGCCCGCTACCGCGACAGCCTCGAGGGCGAATCGGTCGAGTTGCTCGAGCCGGGCGAGGTCGCCGAGTACCGGATCAGGTGCTACCCGATCGCGAACGTGTTCAACCGGGGTCACCGCATCCGGGTGGACATCACCAGCTCGAGCTTCCCGCGCTTCTCGCGCAACCTCAACACCGGCGAGGACGTCGGCACGGGAACTCGCATGCAAATCGCTCACCAGACAGTGCTCCATACGAACGCCTACCCCTCGCGCATCGTGTTGCCCGTCGTTCCGTCGTGAGCCTCGGCCGATTCCCGACCTACGAGGCGGAGGAACGCCGCCGAACGTCACGCCCGCCCGGAGTCGAGCCCGTCCCACTGAGCGGGACTCCCGCGCCCGCCCTGCCGCCGCACGTCGTCGCTGCCGTTGCCGGAATCCTCGCGCGGCCGATGCGGACGCCACACGTGCGCGGCGTCGCGCCACTCCGGGTAGCGCTTGCCGCAGAGCTCGCACGGACGACCGGGAAGCGCGCGGACCCCGACACCGGGATCCTCGTCACGAACGGCGCCATGCAGGCGCTCGGAGTGTGCTTTCGGTCATTGCTCGCGGCGGGCGACGAGGTCATCGTCCCGACGCCATGCTTCTTCTTCGCCGGGCCAATCAGAGCGGCGGGAGGTGTTCCCGTCTACGTCCCGGGATCGGCCGCCGATCGATGGCGGTGGGACATCGCGTCGATCGAGCGCGCGATCGGCGAGCGCACGCGCGTGCTCCTGCTCTGCAATCCCGGTAACCCGACCGGCGTCGTCCCAACGCGCGAGGACGTGGCCGATGCCGTGGCGCTCGCCGATCGCCACCGGCTCCTGGTCGTCACGGACGAAGCGTACGAGGCCGCGCTGTGGGAGAACGCCGACCTCACATCCGCCTTCGGTCTCGGCGAGAACGTGGTCGTGATCCGGAGCCTCGGCAAGAGCCTCTCGCTTCCCCAGTTGCGCATTGGGTTCCTGGCCGGCCCGAGCGAGCATGTCGAGGCGTGCGCGCGCACGCTGGAGTGGGACTGCCTCCGCGTCGGCGTCGCGGCACAGGCGGCAGCGCTCGCCGCTCTCGATGGGCCGCGGGACTGGCTCGGCCAGATCCATGCGGGGCTCGCAAGCGATCGAGAGGTCGCTCTCGCCGCGATTCGGGCAACGCCCGGGCTCGACGCCGCCGCTCCGCTCGCGGCGCCATTCCTCTTCGTCGGCTCGACGTCGGGTGCGAGCGTGACCGATGGACTCGACGCCGTTGGGCTCCCCGTCGTCGACGGAGCTGCGTTTCAGGCGCCCGGCTACGCGCGCCTCCCGTTCGGTGGAGCAACCGCAGCGCGCGTGGCCTTGAACGAGGCGCTCGAACGCTGGTCGCGTCTTCCCACGAGCGAGCTGCAGGCCGGGTGACGAAGCTCGGAGTTCCGCGACGAACCGCCGCGTTGATCGGGGCCAACAGTCTCTCCGCGGCTGTTCAGGGACAGTTCCAGTTCGTCCTCCCCTGGATCCTGCTCACTCGCGGGCACCCCCCTCAGATGGCAGCGTTCGCGGCCAGCATCGTGTACGTGCCGCTCCTCATCACGGCAGTTCCCGCCGGGGTCGCGTCGGACAATGCCGATCCGCGGAGGTTGATGCGTATCGCCACGGTGCTGACGCTCGGAGCGTGTCTGCTGTACCCGCTCGCTGCATTCGCGGGATACGACGCGTTCGCCCTCGTCCTCGTTGCGGCCGTCGTCGTAGGGAGCGTGCGCAACTTCGGGGAAGGGGCGCTCTTCAGGGGCATCGGCGACACGACGCGTGGGCCGACCTTGCTGCGTGCGCATGCACTCCGTACGACGGTGAACCAGGCTGCGGTCTTCGGGAGCCCGTTCCTCGGGCTCCTCCTCTTTCGAGCCGGAGGGGTCGACGCTGTGATGATCGGGATCTGCGTTCTCCTGATCGCCGCGGTTGCCATCCTCGGCCTCGTGCCCGAGCTCGAGCGAGGATCGGAATCGGCGGCTGCGATGCGCAAGAACGTCGTCGAGGGAATCGCGTCCCTCCGCGCCAACAGCCGCCTGCGGACGATGGGTTGGGTCAACCTCACCTGGAACCTCTTCGCGGGCGCTGCGATGGGGATCATGCCCTCCGTGCTGCGAGAGCACCTGGGGATGGACGAGGTTCACGCGAGCGTGACGTTCATCGCGGGCGCGGCGGTCGTGGTCGTGCTGACGCTTCCGATCGTCCGTGCCGCGCAGAACCGGGTGGGAGCGATCTCGACGTTCATCGTCGCGATCACGGTGCAGGGTGTCGCTGTCATCCTCTTCGCGGACGCTCGCGCGGCGATCCTCGGGCCGCTCATCTACTGCCTCTTCCTGCTCTCGAACAGCGCTGCCGCGGCATCGCTGAACGGCGCGAGAGCATCGGAGGTCGAGCACGACCACCAGGGCCTGCTCAACATGGCGCTCCTCACTGTTGGGATGATCGGGTTCATCGCGGGCGTCCTGATCGCAGGAGCGCTGATCGGACAACTCGGCTTCGTCGCGGTGCTCGTGATCATTGGCTCGGGTATGGCCCTGACGGCCGTGTGCTTCCGACGACCGCTCGTGGCAGCGTAGGCCGATGCTCGATGTCCTCGTCATCGGCGCGACCGTCTTTCCGGGTGACGGGCCGCCGTTCACCGGCGACGTCGGCGTGGCCGGAGGGGCAATCGACTTTGTGACGATTTGTCACAAGGATCGTGGGGTTCCGGCGGCGCGATCGGTCGTCGACGGGCGCGGGCTCTCGCTCTGCCCCGGCTTCATCGACATGCACACGCACTCGGGACTGATCTCGTTCGACGATCCGTTCCTGACACCGAAGCTCGCCCAGGGGTTCACGACCGAGGTGATCAACCCCGACGGGCTTGCCCCCGCGCCGGTCGCTTCCGAGCGCTGGCGCGAGCGCCAGGCATACCTGCAGCCCCTCGAGGGTGGCGGCCCCGAGACATGGCCGTGGTCGACGGTGACCGAGTACCTGGATGCACTCGACGATTCCCGGCCCGCGCTCTCGCTCGTGCCGTCGATCGGGCATGGCGCGGTGCGCGACCTCGTGGTCGGTGGGGCGCGTGTCGCCCCCACGTCGGATCAGCTGCGCGCAATGCGTCGAGAGGTCCGGGTCGGGCTCGAGGCGGGCTGCCGGATGCTTTCGTTCGGGCTCGTCTATCTCCCTGGCGCCTATGCCGACATCGAGGAACTCGTCGCGATGGCCGAGGAGGCGGCCCGGTTCGGTGCACCGCTCGTCCCGCATGTGCGGAACGAGGGCCACGGGTTACTCGGGGCGATCTCCGAGCTGATCGACGTCGCCCGGCGAACGGGTGCCCCCCTCCACCTCTCGCACCTAAAGTCGCTTGCCGACGAGAGCGTGATCGAGCCGCTGCTCGAGCTGCTCGAGGAGACGGCAGCCGAGATCGACCTCACCTTCGACCAGTACCCCTACGGCGCCGGCAGCACGCTCCTCGCGAGCGTGCTCCCCGGATGGGCACAGGAGGGTGGCGCATCGGGCACGCTTCGGGCGCTCGACAGCAGAACCGAGCGGCGCCGCATCGCGCGCGACATCGCGCACGGATTGCCCGGTTGGGAGAACATCCTCGGCACGCTCGGCCCCGAGAACATCGAGATCGCGAACGCAGCACCGCCGAACACCGGAACCGTGGGCCAGTCGCTCGTCGAGATCGCGAGCGACCGTGCCTGCGATCCGGTGACGGCCGCACTCGACCTGATGAGCGAGTCTGCGCTCGACGTGACGATGGTGCTCCACTACGCGTCCGACGGGGCCGTGCGAACGATCGCGAGGCACCCCTTGATGCTCGTCGGCTCGGACGGGATCTTCGGCACGCGTCCCCACCCGCGTGTCTATGGCACCGCGCCGCGATTCCTGGGACGGTTTGCGATCCGTGACGGCCTTCTTCCGGTGGAGGAAGCAGTTGCACGACTCACGTCTCGTGCGGCCGATCGGCTCGGTCTCGCCGATCGAGGGCGCATCGCGCCGGGGAAGCGTGCCGACCTCGTGCTCCTCGACCCGGCGCTCTACGTCGACACCGCGACCTACGCCGATCCGTGCCGGTCGCCCGAGGGGGTCGCTCGGGTCTGGGTCGCCGGAGTCCCGGTGTGGCGGGACGGCGCTCCGACCGGCGAGCGACCGGGAGGCGTCGTCAGGTAACGCTGCTGCGGTCTGCTTCGCGCTCCCGCAACTCTCCCCGTCGAATCTTGCCCGTCACCGTCAGCGGCAGCTCTGCCACGAACTCGATTGTCCGCGGCACCTCGTACGGCGCGAGGCGCATACGGACAAGCTGTTGCAACTCCTCGACGAGCTCGGGCGAGCCGCTCGTCCCGGAGGTCGTGACGACGAACGCCTTCACCACCTCACCGCGGATCGTGTCCGGCACCCCGATGACAGCGGCAATGGCAACGGCGGGGTGCCGGATCAGACACTCCTCGATCTCTCCCGGGCCGATCCGGTGACCGGCACTCGAAATGAGGTCGTCCATGCGGCCGACGCTCCGGTAATTCCCCTCCTCGTCCACCTCGGCGAGGTCACCCGTGTGGAGCCACCCGTCGCGCACCTTCGCCGTAGTCGCTTCCTCGTCCCGCCAGTAGCCGAGGAAGACGACGGGATCGCCCTCCACCTTCACGGCAATCTCGCCGTCGACGAGGCGCAGCTCGTGGCCGGGGTACGCGCGCCCCATCCAGCCCGGCCGCTTCGGCCAGGCAGCGCAGTTCCCGATCAGCAGATTCGCCTCGGTCTGACCGTAGAACTCGTTTAGCCGCACTCCGAACCGCTCATGGCACCAGGCCGCCGTCTCCTCGCCGACCGTCTCGCCGCCACTTGCGATCGTGCGCAGGGTAACCGGCACCCCGTCGCTCCGTCGCATCATCCGCAGCGCCGTCGCTGGCATGAACACGTTCCGGATGCCCGCGTTCGCAATCACGTCGAATGCCTGCTCGGGATCGAACCTCGGTGTGCGAAACGCCACGACGGGCATCCCGTGCGCGAGCGCCGGCATGACGACGTCGTAGAGGCCGCCGATCCAGGCCCAGTCGGCCGGCGTCCAGATCCGGTCGGCCGGTTGCGGGAAGAAGTCGTGCGAGAGCTCGAACCCCGGCATGTGGCCGGCGAGCACGCGATGGCCGTGAAGCGCGCCTTTCGGCGGGCCTGTCGTGCCGGAGGTGTAGACGAGCAGCGCCGGAGTGTCGGGAGTGGTCGCTGCCGCGACGAAGTCGGGCGAGGCCGCCGCGAGGAGCCGTTCGAGGTCGAGGTCGACGTCGACGAGCACGCCGTCGAAGCCCAGGGCAGCGACGCGCTCGAGCGACGCTCGCTCACCGAGGACAACGCTCGGATCCGAGCCGCGCAGGCGCACCTCGAGTGCGTCACGCCCGAACGCACCACTCAGGGGTACCGCGATCGCGCCAAGCTTGTAGATCGCGATGTGCGCGATTGCCGTCTCGGGGCGCTGGGAAAGGATGAGCGCAACGCGGTCGCCGGCCCCCACGCCGTGCGCGGCGAGGGCGTTGGCGAGACGGTCCGAGGCCTCGCTCAGTTCGCCGAAGGAGACCGTCCGGGTGATCTCACGGCCATCGGTGATGAGAATCGCCGGGTCGGAGGGCGGGTGCCGATCACCGATCTCGACGCCGATATTGACCCGACTGGGGCGAGCCCAGCTGAAGGCGGAGCGGAGCTCCTCGTAGGTTGTGCTGCGTTCGCTCATTCCCAGAGGTGCGCCAGCATCCGCAGATACACCTGGGTCGCGCGGACGAGCTCCGCGATGGGCATGAACTCGACGTCGGCGTGCGCCCCCGTGCCGGCCGGGCCGTGGTAGACGGTCGGGATCGCCGCCTCGCCCTGGAAGATCGCCGCGTCGGCGACGACCTTCACCCCGGTGATCTCCAGGGGGTTACCGGTGACGTCATCGTATCCCGAGCGCAGCGCGACGGCGAGTGGGTGCTCCGGCTCGATCGAGTAGGCGCCGCGTACGAGCTGTAGGTCGAGGTCGATCGAGCACCCGGTCTCCTCCGCGATCGGGGCGAGGAGCGCCCGGTACTCGGCATTGACGGCATCGAGCGAGTTTCCCGGCGCCCACCTTCTCGTCCCGACAAGGCGGCATGTCACAGGATGTCGGTTGTAGAAATCGCCGCCGTGCACCTCACCGAGGAAGTAGGTCTCTGCACCGACCCAAGGGTGCTCGACCACCGCCAGCTCTGCATTTCGGGCTTCGATCGCATTGATCACGTGGGCCGCCGCCATGATCGGGTGTGGCCCACCGGGAGGCGCGTGCAGCTCGTGCGTTGCGATGCCGGGGCGGCTGATCGTGATCTCGACCGTCACCTGACCCATGTGCGCCACGATCAGGCGATCGCCGCTCAGCTCGCACACGACCGCGTAATCGGATCGGAATCCGTGCTCGCGGAGGAGCCAGGTGAGATCCTCGCCACGTCCTCCCGGCGCCTCGTGCATTCCAATGGCGATGATCACGAGCTCGCCGGGGAACGGGCCCGACGCCTTCAGTACGCGCGCCGTCTCGGCAGCACACGCAAGTGCGCCCTTCATGTCAGCGCTGCCTCGGCCGTAGACCGAGCCGTTCTCGACTCGCGCGGGATCGTGCGGGATCGGCACCGTGTCGAGGTGGCCGTTGAGCACGACGCTCGGCCCCGGCAACCCGCCGCGTAGCCGACCGATCACGATCGGCGTGGCCGGAAAAGCCTCGTCGAGCACCTCTACCTCCATCCCGATCTCAGCAAGGCGTCGGGCGTAGACGCGGGCGACCTCGGCGGTATCACCCGTCGGGCTCGAGATCTCGACGAGCTCGAGCGTGAGGTTGCGAAGACGGTCGGCGTCAACGTACTCGATCATGAAGCGCTTCCCTTTCTCGGAGGAACGTGCCACGGCAAGCCCATCAGCCGACCAGCTCGAAGTCGACGTCGAGCGCCCGGTAGACCTCGACGGCCCGTGTGTCTCGCGTGACGAGGGGGATACGTTCTGCAACCGAGACGGCACCGACGAGTGCGTCGTAGACCGCCCCGCCGGCGATCCCGAGAGCCGCGAGCCGACCGAGGAGCGTGGCGGTCTCAGCGGCACCGAGAAAGCGCGAAGCGGGGAAGTTCGAGCGAAGCAGCTGCTCGACGACGCTCGCCGTTCGCCGGGCAGGTGGTGGCAGGCGCGTGAGAACGGAGAACGTCTCGAATGCCGCGTGCCCTGCGAGTCCAAGGCGCCGCACTCCGACTGCGGCCACGACGGCGTCGTGATGGTCGTGGTCGGCGACGACGAGCGCTATCGCCACGCTCGTGTCGACGAGCAACTCCGGCGTCGACGGATCAGCGCCGGTCGGCATCGCGAAGCGCCCGGACGAGCTCGTCATCGACACCGATACCCGAGGAGGGGATGATCAGCCGCCCGCAACTCTCGATGAGGCCCTGACCGGCTACGGGCTCGATCCTGATCCCGGTGCCGTCGGCGGTCAACTCGACGACGCCGGCACGAAGCCCGATCTCCTCCCGGAGCGCCTTCGGGACGACCAGGCGGCCTGCCTTGTCGATGGTAGTTTTCATACCACAACGCTACCATGAAAATGGTTTGACGCGAAGCACGGGTCAGCCGTCATCGCGCGCGACGCGAAAGCCGATATGCGCCGAGCGGCGTCCCGGAGCGCTTCTGCTCCGCGAGGCGCAGCGGACGAAGGAGGAGCGCATGCTCGCGAACGACCCTCCCCGGAGCACGCGTGGGGAGTCGAGCTCCGGATCCTCGCGACCGTCGTCGGCGCGGTACGGGTAGGGCGCGTACGCGGTGCTGAGCCACTCCCAGACGTTCCCGGCCATGTCGAGCACCCCGTAGGGGCTCGCCCCTTCGGGGAAGCGACCGACGAACGTCGGCGCCCCCCCTTTCGAGCCGCGGCCGAACGCGGCGCGCGCCCGGCCCGTGTGTTGACTCAACACACTGTCAAGCGACTCCGGCTCGTCGTCGCCCCACGGGTAGAGCCGGCTGTCAGCTCCACGGGCTCCCTTTTCCCACTCGGCCTCGGTCGGCAATCGGGTACCGGTGAAGCGACAGTACGCGCTCGCGTCGAACCAGTCGACGTAGGTCACCGGGTGCTCGTCGACGCCTTCGGGAACGGTGCCGTCGGGCCAGTGCGGCGGCGCCGGGTGGCCCGTAGCCCGGATGAACGCGACGTACTGCGCGTTCGTCACAGGGGTGGCTGCCAGCTCGAACGCTGCCACAGCCACGATGTGCTGCGGCGCTTCGTCGGGCAGGGCGACGCCGCGCGAGGGTCGCTCGTCGTTGCCGAGCCGCACGTCGCCCGCGGGCACGTCGACGAGAGCAAGGTCGAGCGAGAGGCTCGCCTCCGGCGCACACGCGAGGCGAAAGCCGACGTAGTGGTCGACGGCTCCCGGGAGCATTCCGTGCCGGTAGGAGCAGCGAATCTCCCTCGGCCCGTGGCTGTAAGCGCCCCCGCGCACGACGCGTGGCTCGGGCGACGCGTCGCCCTCCGGGCCGTCAACCGCGTCGTACGGATAGGCGCGGTACGCGCTCGTCGTCCACTCCCAGACGTTGCCCGCGAGGTCGAGAGCGCCGAACGGGCTCGCACCGGCAGGGTGCAAGCCCACCGCAGACGTCCCAGCTGCCGCGAAGGTGGCGTGGTTGGCGGTCGGCGCATCGTCGCCCCACGGCCATGTACGTTCATCGTCGCCGCGAGCGACCCGCTCCCACTGGGCCTCGCTCGGGAGGAAGCCGCCTGCCCAGGCGCAGAACGCACGTGCGTCCTCCCATGAGACGTACGAGACCGGATGGGACTCCTGGTCGGCCGTCGGTGCCTCTTCCGGCCAGTGCGACGGAGCGCGATAGCCCGACGCCGCGACGAACATGGCGTACTCCGCGTTCGTCACCTGCGTGCGCCCGATCCGGAAGGCAGCGACCGGCACTCGGTGACGAGGCGCCTCGTCCGGCTCGGGCGCAAACTCTGCAGCCGGGTCGCTCCCCATCGTGAACTCCCCCGCGGGAATCTCGCGCCAGTCCACTCGTCCGGTCACGATCTCGTTCAGCGGGGGATCACCGGCAGCACGATACGGGATGGCCGCTCGGCGTCGATGTACACCGACTGCTCCGCGACGACCTGATACGTGTGCCGCCCCATCGGTTCGCCCGTATTCGGGTTGACGTCGAGGCGCGGCCAGTTGGACGACGAGACGTCGACCCGGATCCGATGGCCGACATCGAACAGGTTGCTCGTCGGCGGCAGCGAGATCGTGACGAGCACCGGAACACCGGGCTCGAGTAATACCTCGCGGTCGAAGCCCTCGCGGTAGCGGCAACGGATCACGGAGTCGTTGAGGAGCATGTCGTAGCCGGCGGGATAGTCCGCGTTGGCGGGATGCACGTCCACGAGCTTCGCCGTGAAGTCCGTGTCGAGCGCGCTCGAGGAGACCCACAGGTGCACGGTCATCGGGCCTGTGACCTCAACGGGCTCGGTGAGCGGCTCCGTCTGGAATACGAGCACGTCGGGCCGCTCGGACAGACGTTGGTATGGCTCCTCCGACCCGAAGATCGCAGGCGACTCGGCCTGATCGGCCGGCCCTGGTGTCAGCAGGTCGCGCAGCCGCAAGACCGGGCTGAGGAATCGTGCCCAGGCCTGCTCCATTCCTGCACCGTCGGCAGGAAGCTCGCCGATCGAGCAGTGCAGACCACCAATCGTCGGGACCGGATGCGCCGGGTCGAAGGTGAACGTCCGCGCCGGCGCAGCGGCGGGCGGTGCGGCGGGCGCAAGCGAGCCGTCGACGTGCAGGAAGTACGTCGTCTCGACCCGCCGTGCGAGCGGCCACTCCCACTCCTCGCGCCACCGCCCGCCGTGGTCGAGCTTGCCGTCGGCGGTCTTTCGGCTGGATCCGCCGCCCATCACGAAGATCCGCACGGGCGCCTCGGCGGCGGGCTGACCCGTCGCATCGTCGGGCAGCCAGCGGTTGAAGAACTCGAGCTGCTCGTCGAAATAGCGCTTCACGCCCCACGCGCTGGCCGCGCCGAAGTCCACGTCGAGACAATAGGTGGCGTCTCCGCGCATCCCGACATGGCTCCACGGACCGACAACGAGCCGTGCAGGTGCGCTGTTTCTCTCCGCCATGGCCATGAAGTACTCGGTGTCCGCCGCGGGGAACGGGTCGTACCAGCCGGTCGACAGCGTCACGGGAATGTCGGCGTGCTGATCCCAGTACCGCGTGAAGTTGTGCTCGACGCGATCCCAGTAGGCGTCGTAGGTGCCGCGCGTGTAGTAGTCGAGGAGCGAGTCCTCGAGCGGTGGCACGTGCCGGAGGGATGTCTGGCCACGCGCCCACGGGGTCGCTCGAAAGAGCTGGCGCAGGTCGCGGAGATCGTTCCAGACGTCCTGCTGCTTGCCCGGATCGTCTGCAATGTCCTGCGCATCCTGGGCGTGAATGAAGAGCGCCCAGAACATGTGCTGCTGCATCGCCCCGCCCTCGCGGCACTGATTCTCGAAGCTGTTCGTTGGGACGACGTCCGGCCAGATCGCGCTCAGGTGCGGCGGACTCTCGAGCGCAGTGCGCACCTGGGTGATCGCGGCGTACGAGCTACCAACGGTTCCGATCCGGCCGTTCGACCAGGGCTGAGCGGCGATCCATTCGCAGATGTCGTAGCCGTCGCGGCCGGTGTGCGGCGTGGCGGCGTGGTAGTAGACACCGCTCGCCTCGGAGCGGTAGCGATCGCGCAGGTCGATCAGCACGACGTTGTAGCCCTTCGGGACGAAGTAGTCGGCGATCTCGCTGTAGCGCTTGTCCGTCTTGTCGTAGGGCGTGTGGAGCATGATCGTCGGGAAGCGACCCTCGACGAACGCCCCGTCGCTCGCTGGTCGGTAGATGTCGAACGCGAGGCGGACGCCGTCGCGCATCGAGACCATCACGTTCTTGGACAGGACGATCCCGTGCGAGGCGACGGGGTTCAGCCCGTCTCCCGGGTTTTCGCCGCTCACGCTGCCTCCCTCTCGATGATCAGATTCCCCACATCGTCGACCGTGACGGCGAAGTGTGGGTGGACGACGGTGGTCGAATCGAACTCCTCGACGATCGCGGGGCCGTCGAACCGTGTCCCCGCGGGGAGCGCATAGCGATCGTAGATCGGGCAGTCGACGTAGTCGCCTGCTTCCGCGAAGTAGACCGGCCTTCGCTCCTTGGGTGCGGGGCACTCCCCCACCTCGAGCCGACGAGCCGCCGGTTTCGCGATCTTGCCGATGCTCGTCAGCCGCAGGCTGACGACCTCGACGGGCTCCGCCGGTGCGTTGAAGCCGTACGTCCGATCGTGCTCGGCATGGAATCGCTCGAGCAGCTGATCTCCCGCCGGCACGGTCAGCTCATAGCTCTGGCCGACGTACCGTAGATCGATCTGCCGGACGAACACGATCGCATCGCCGGCCAGCCCCTCGTCCTCCAACTCGGCCCGGCCGGCGGCCTCGAGCTCGGCGAAGACGGCGTCGACCTCTGCCTGGTCGAGATCGTCGAGGCGGCGCATGATCGTGGTCGCCGTGTCGCGCTTGAGATCGGTCGTGAGGAGCCCCGTGGCCGAGAAAATCCCTGGGCTGCGGGGAATCAGCAAGGTTGGCATCTCGGCGTCGCGCGCCAGGGCGTTCGCGTGCACGGGTCCGGCCCCGCCGAACCCGACGAGGACGAAGTCGCGCGGGTCGTAGCCACGCTGCACCGAGATGAGGTGAAGCGCGTTGACCATCGCGGCATTGGCGATTTCCACGATCCCGTTCGCCGCCTCGGTGACGCTGAGCCCGAGCGGACCGGCGCAGCGCTCCTCGATCGCACGAGCGGCGCCATCCACATCGAGCCTGATCTCGCCGCCGAGGAAGTACTTCGGGTTGAGCCGGCCGAGGACGACGTTCGCGTCGGTCACCGTGGGCTCGGCACCACCCCGGCGATAGCAGACCGGCCCCGGATCGGCACCGGCGCTTTGCGGTCCAACACGCAGAAGTCCCCCCGAGTCGACCCAGGCAATCGACCCACCGCCGGCCCCGATCTCGACGAGATCGACAACGGGCGTCCGCACGGGATACCCCGAGAGCGACATCCCACCGATTCCCGCTCCAGCGTGACCGCCGACGTTGTAATCCTTCGTCACCGACGGTCGCCCGCCCTGGATCAGCCCCACCTTGGCCGTCGTGCCACCCATGTCGAAGGACAGGATGTCCGGGCGACCGAGCGTCTCACCGAGATACGCAGACGCGATCACGCCGGCCGCGGGACCCGACTCGACCATGAACACCGGGCGCACGCTCGCGGCATCCGAACCGAAGATGCCGCCGCTCGACTGCATGACGAGGAGCTTCGCCTCGATACCGGCCGCTTCAAGCCTGCTCTCGATCCGCCGCAGATACCGCTCGACGACAGGGCGGATCACCGCGTTGATCACCGTTGTCGACGCGCGCAGGTACTCCCGAAACTCGGGCGCAACGTCAGATGACAGCGAGATGGGAATGCCCGGCAGTTCCTCCGCGAGGATCGCTCCCACACGCTGCTCGTGTTCGGGGTTGACGTAGGCGTGCAGGAGGCAGACGGCCACCGACTCGACGCCCTCGCGGCGCAGGATCGCGGCGGCGGCGCGCACCGACTCGTCCTCGAGCGGCCTGAGCACCTCCCCTTTCGGGCCGAGTCGCTCGCCCACGACGACGGCGCGATCGCGCGGGACGAGAGGCTTGGCCTTCTCGAACTGCGTGTCGTACAGCGACGGCCGCACCTGCCGGGCGATCTCGAGCAGATCGCGGAACCCATCGGTCGTAACGAAACCGCTGCGTGCGATCTTGCCCTCGATGATCGCGTTCGTCGCAACCGTCGTCGCGTGGACGACAAAGCCGACCTGGCCTGCATCGACACTGCCCTCTGCAAGCGCCCGCTCGACCGCCTCCATGAATCCCTCCGACGGATCTGCCGGCGTCGTCAGGACCTTCGCGATCGCGACTTCACCGGTCTCCTCGTCGATCAGGGTCGCGTCGGTAAACGTTCCTCCGATATCGATCGCCAGACGCACGCTCATGCGGTTCCTCTCCTCAGCTCGTTGGTGGCCGACTCGTCGAGGCAGCGATCATCGATCACAACCCGATACTCCTCACGCGCTCGCTCCGCGCTGACCTTGCCCTCGAGCACGTCGCGCAGCACGCGCTCGGGATCTCGTTGCTCGGGTGGGCCGTACCCGCCGCCACCGCAGCTCCGCACGCTGACGATGTCGCCCGCGACGAGCTCGGTCGTGCTCTTCGATCCGAGGTGGGTCTCGATGCCCTCGTGAATCAACACGTACTCGGCGACGCTCGCATCGTGACCGCCGAGGGCACCCCAGGGACCGTTCCGGTCGCGATCGGCGAGGATTGTGAAGGTCGTCGGCTGCAGGACACGGAAGTCCTTGCGCAACCCGAGCCCGCCGCGGAAACGGCCCGGCCCCTCGGAGTTCTCGACGAGCGACAGCCGGGCGATCTGCACCGGGTAGTTCAGCTCCGTCTCCTCGATCGGCGCGTTCTCCGTGTTCTGACCGTGGGCCTGGACCGCGTCGGGGCCGTCGCTTCCGAACCGGCCGCCGTACCCTCCGGCGAGGGCCTCGTAGAAACACGTGTAGCTCCCTCTCGCAAGGTCGAGTGAGCCGAAGCCCGCCTGGCACATCATGCCCTTCGTCCCTGCCGGGAGTCGCTCGGGGAATGCGGGCATGAGCGCCCGGAACATGACCTCGACGAGACGGGTCTGCGTCTCCCAGCCGCCGACAACCGGAGCGGGCCACGTGCAGTTCGTGACGGTGCCCTCGGGCGCGTCGAGACTGAACAGCCGATAGAAGCCGTCATTCACGGGCAGGTCGGCATCGATCAGGCACTTGAGCGCATATGCGCAGGCCGAGAACGTCATTGCGAACGTCGAGTTGACCGGCGCCCGACGCTGCAGGTCCGATCCCGTCGTGTCGAAGTGAACCCCGTCGGGAGTGATCTCGATCCGGATCTGGAGACGGACGGGCAGGTCCGTGTAGCCGTCGTTGTCGACGCTTCCTTCGGATGCGTACGTTCCCGGGGTGAGCTGCGCGATCTCGGCACGCACGCGCCGCTCCGTGTACTCGAGCAGCTCGTCCATCGTCGCGATCAGGGTCTCGCGCCCGTGGCGGTTCGAGAGCGCCGTGATCCGCCTCACGCCCGTCGCATTGGCCGCAATCTGGGCGCGGAAGTCGCCCGCCGTCTCGTGCTTCGATCGGATCTGGGCGAGGATCAGGCGAAAGACGTCGTCGAGGATCTTCCCGCCCTTGACGACCTTCACCGGCGGGATGATCACGCCCTCCTGGAAGACCTCCCGGAACGCACCGATCGAGGCGGGCGCTCCACCGCCGACGTCCACGTGATGCGCCAGGTTGGCGACGTACCCGAGCAGGGTGCCGTCCACATAGACCGGCGAGATCAGGCTGACATCGTTCAGGTGGACGCCGCTCGGGTGCGGATCGTTCGTGACGATCGCGTCGCCGGGACCGAGGTTCTCGGCGCCGTAGCGCCGGATCGCGTGGGGCACCTGCTGCGCCATCGAGCCCAGGTGCACCGGCTGGGTAAACGCCTGAGCGACCGACCGAAGCTCGGTGTCGAAGAAGGCGCAAGAGAAATCCGACCGCGTCTTGATGTTCGTCGAATAGGCGCTGCGCTTGAGCGCCAGCACCATCTCGTCGGTCGCGGCGACGAGGGCGTTGCGGATCACCTCGAACGCGATCGGGTCGAGCTGCGCGTTCATCACGCCCCGTCCGTTCCGCTGCCCGGCTGAAGCCAGGCAGCAGCTATCACCGGGCGCCTGGCTACAGCCAGGCGCCGGAGGCACGACGAGGCCAGCGGGCGAATGCGACTCACGCGCGCAGCTCTGCCGTCGCAGCCGCGTCGAGCTCGCGCCCACTGACCGCTACGCGGTAGAGGTCGCGCGCCCGCTCGACGCTGATCTTCTCCTCGAGCACGTCGCGCAGGACGCGCTCGGGGTCGCGCTCCTCCGGCGGGCCGTACCCACCGCCGCCACACGTGCGGTAGCTCACGACGTCGCCTGCAACGAGGTCAACGGTGCCCTTCGCCGGAAGCCGCCGCTCCTCGCCGTCACGAATCAGGACGTACTCGGCAACGCATCCTGCCTGCCCCCCGAACGCGCCGGCGGGCCCAGCCAGGGTCCGATCGGAGAGCACCGTGAACGTCGTCGGCCGCTCGAAGAGGAAGTCCTTGCGCAACCCGAGTCCTCCGCGGAACCGCCCCGGCCCTTCCGAGTCGTCGACGAGCGAGAGCTGCACGATACGCACCGGATAGTTGAGCTCTGTCTCCTCGATCGGGGCGTTCTCCGTGTTCTGGCCGTGCGTCTGGACGGCGTCGGGGCCGTCGCTTCGCTGGCGCCCGCCGTACCCACCACCGAAGGTCTCGAGGAAGCAGGTGTACTCGTTCGTCACGGGATCGACGCCACCGAAGCCCGCGTGGCACATCATCGCCTTCGTCCCCGCCGGAAGTGCGCCCGGCATCGAGGGGAGAAGGGCGCGGAAGATGATGTCGACGAGCCGGGTCTGCGTCTCCCAGCCGCCGACGACCGGCGAGGGCCAGGTGCAGTTGGTCACGCTCCCCCGGGGCGCATCGAGGTGCACGAGGCGGTAGAAG
>JBKJVI010000196.1:0-2640 GCA_046590225.1 Gaiella sp.
GATCGGTCTTGCGGTCTTCACGCTCGCATCGCTCCTCTGCGGTCTTGCGGGCAACGCTGAGCTGCTGATCTCGGCGCGCGTTCTCCAGGGGGTCGGCGCCGCCTGCATGATGCCGGCAACGCTCTCGATCATCACCGCCACGTTCCCACCACGGGAGCGGGGGGCAGCGCTCGGCATCTGGGCAGGTGTCTCCGCGATGGCTCTGGCAATTGGCCCGCTCGTTGGTGGCCTGATCACCGAGCACGTCAGCTGGAACTGGATCTTCTTCATCAATGTTCCGGTGGGTCTCGTCGGTCTCGTTGCTGCGCGACTGATCATTCCCGAGTCGAAAGACACCTCGCACGAGCAGCGGCTCGATCTCCCAGGCCTCCTGGCGTCCGGGATCGCGCTCTTCGCTCTGGTCTACGCGCTGATCGAGGCGAACAGCGCCGGCTGGACGTCGCCCCTGATCCTCGGCCTGTTTTCGGTCGCGCTCGTATCGGGGACGGCATTTGTTGCCCTCGAGCTCCGGCAGCGGCTGCCCATGTTCGACATGACGCTGTTCCGCGACCCGACGTTCGCCGGGGCGAACACGGTCGCGCTCCTCGTCTCGCTCGCGATGTTCGGCGTCTTCTTCTTCATCTCCCTCTACATGCAGAACGTGCTCGGCTACAGTGCCGTTCGCGCTGGCGCGGCCTTCCTCCCGATGACCATTCTGATCATCGTCGTGGCGCCGTTCGCCGGAAAGAGATCCGATCGCCTGGGCTCGCGCTGGCTGATGACCGGGGGAATGGCGCTCGTCGCGCTCTCCCTTCTCGTCTTCGCCCAGCTCCAGCCCGACTCGTCGTATCTGCATCTCCTGCCGGGGATGATCCTCGGCGGATTCGGAATGGCGATCACGATGACGCCGATGACCGCCGCCGCCCTGAGCTCCGTCCCCGTGGACAAGGCCGGTGTCGGATCGGGCATGCTGAACACCTTCCGCCAGGTGGGCGGCGCACTGGGGATCGCGATGATGGGCGCGATCCTCGCGAGCGGCTCGAACGCCGCGCTCGCGAGCGGCTCGACGGAGCAGGAGGCGTTCATGGACGGCCTCCACAACTCCCTCTACGTCGCGGCGCTGATCGCCTTCGCCGGCGCCCTCACCGCGCTCGTCACCGTTCGTAGCCACGCGCGACCCCGCCCTGCAGCAGCGGCTCGCGCGACCGAACCTGCATGACCGAGGCCAAGCAGGCGCGGCTCCCGGCCGTCGAGCGGCGGGCGGCGATCGTTGCTGCCGCGCTCGAGGTGTTCGGCTCAGGTAGCTACGCCGGCTCGACGACGGCGGAGATTGCGCGCGCCGCGTTCGTGTCCGAGCCGATCATCTATCGGCACTTCCCCTCCAAGCGAGAGCTGTGGTTCGCGTGCCTCGACGAGGCCTGGCTCGAGCTGAGAGTGGCGATCGAGTTGAAGGTCGCTGCGATGAACGACACCGGAGGACTTTCGGATGTCGATGTCGTCGAAAAGTCGCCGTGGGCAAATCCGCTGCTCCCGAACCTCTGGCTGCAGGGAGTCACCGAGGCCGCCGAGGACGAGGAGATCCAGGCGCACGTCCGCGCTCACGTCCGAGAAGTGCACGATTTCGTTGCGGGCTTGATGCGTGAGCATCAGGCGGCAGGTGCCATTCCCGCCGATCGTGATCCGGACGCCGAGGCATGGCTCTTTCTCGCCGGCGGTCTCCTGCGGTCGTTCGCGGATCGACTCGGGGGAGTCCTCGGAGCGTCGGAGTTCGCCGCAATCGGGCGCGAGCGCCGTCGCTGGCTTTCGGGCGCCTGAAGGCGCGGCGACTCGACTCAGAACGGGATCCGGAGCAGCCAGAATACGACCATCCCGACGACGATCGCAACCCAGAGCTGACGCGTTCGCCAGGCCGCGAGCGCCGCCACGACGGCGGCCAGGAAGCGGATCTCGCCCTCGCCGAGGTCGCCCTGAAGGGACGGCGTGACGAGCGCGGCGAAGACGGCGATCGGCACGAAGTGGAGAAAGCGGATCCAGAAGTCGGGCGGGTCGGTGCGGCGGGCGAGCCCGGCGTATCGTGAGCCGAATGTCACGGCGACCATTCCTGCGAGCGTGAGCCAGAAGGTCATGCGACCTCCCGCGCCGCGGCCTCGGCGTCGATCGTCGGGTCTCCGGGTGTTCCCCGGGTAAGGAACGCGCCAAGGAGGCTGCCGGCAACCCCGGTGATGAGGATCGGCAGCCCTCCGGGCAGGCTCTGCTGCAGTCCGTACGCAAGCGCGCCGGCACCAACCGCGACGATGAGCTCGATGCGCGTGCGGATGAGCGGGACGAGGAGTGCCAGGAACGCCAGCGGGAAGATCAGATCGACGCCAAGCTTCGCCGGATCGGGGATCGTTGCACCGAGCAGAAAGCCCGAGAACGTGGCGAGGTTCCACATCACGAAGAGGCTCAGCTCGATCCCCAGCAGGAATGCGAACGATCGCTCCTTCGCGGCCGCAGCGACGCCGAATGCCTCGTCCGTGAGGAAGAAGGCTGCGACCGGGCGCTCACGTCGCGTGAGGTGGAAGACCCGGCCGAGCGAGAGCCCGTAGAGCAGGTGACGTACGTTGAGCAGGAGGGTCGTGAGCACGATCTCGAGCCCCGCTGCCCCGACCGCGATCAGGC
>JBKJVI010000051.1:0-8376 GCA_046590225.1 Gaiella sp.
GAAGGTCATGAACGCGAGGCCGGGACGCAGTGCCGGGTCGATCCGCACAGGAGCCTCGACCGAGCCTCGCCTGGACGAGACACGCGCGATCTCGCCATCTGCGAGTTCGAGCCGCTCCGCATCCTCCGGCGAGAGGTCGAGCGATTCGCCGCGATGAAGCGGTGACGAGTAGAGGTTCGTCTGCGCGCCGGTGTTGTACGACTCGAGGCGACGACCCGTGGTGAGCCGGATCGGGTACTCGTCGTCAAGCTCCTCGAAGGGGCCGCGCGCCTCGACGATCGAGAACGGCGCGGGAGGCCCGACGAGCGGATCGGCCCAGAGCCGCTCGTGCAGCATCGGTGAGCCGGGATGCGTCTCATCGGGGCAGGGCCACTGCAGGCCACCGTGCTCCTCGAGCCGCTCGTAGCTCATCCCGCCGTGCATCGGCGAAAGCGAGCGAAGCTCGTTCCAGACATCCTCGGCGACGGGATCGGGCCAGTCGTGGCCGAGGCGGCGGGCAATCTCGGCGATGATCCACATGTCGTCGCGCGCCTCGCCGGGTGGGTCGAGCGCCTTGCGGACGCGCTGCACGCGCCGCTCGCTGTTCGTCACAGTGCCGTCGGTCTCGCACCACGATGCGGCGGATGGGAAGACGACGTCGGCCATCTCCGCAGTCTTCGTGAGGACGATGTCCTGGACGACGAGGAGGTCCAGCTCGGAGAGGAGCTTGCGCGTGTGGTTGATATCTGCCTCTGATTGGGCCGGGTTCTCACCGATCACGTAGAGCGTGCGCAACTCGCCGCGCTTCATGCCTTCGAACATCTGGGTCAGGTGCCAGCCGTAGTGCGGACGAATCTCCGTCTTCCACGCCGCCTCGAACCGAGCGCGGGCTTCGTGGTCGCGCTCGATGTCCTGGAAGCCGGAGAGCTTGTTGGGAATCGCGCCCATGTCACCGCCGCCCTGCACGTTGTTCTGGCCGCGCAGTGGGTTGAGCCCCGAGCCGAAGCGACCGACGTGACCGCAGAGGAGCGCGAGGTTGATCAGCGAGAGGACGTTGTCGACGGCGGTGTGATGCTCGGTGATGCCAAGTGTCCAGCAGATCATGGCGCGGTCGGCACGAGCGAAGGCGTGTGCCGTCTCGCGGATCACCTCGGCCGGAACGCCCGTGAGGCGCTCTCCCTCCTCGAGCGTGAACGGCTCCACCGACTCCGCGTACGTCTCGTAGCCTTCGGTGGCGTGGTCGATGAAGGCGCGGTTCGCGAGGCCCGCGTGGATGATCTCCCGCGCGATCGTGTTCGAGAGCGCGATGTCGGAGCCGACCTCGAGGCCGAGCCAGCGGTCGGCCCACGCGGCCGAGGTCGTGCGGCGTGGATCCATGACGAAGAGCCGCGCGCCGTTGTGCACGCCCTTGAGTAGATGATGGAAGAAGATCGGGTGCGTCTCGCGCGCGTTCGACCCCCAGAGGAGAACCACATCGGTCTCCTCGATCTCTGCGTAGGACGACGTGCCGCCGCCTGCACCAAACACCGTCGCCAGACCGACGACGCTAGGGGCGTGTCAGGTTCTGTTACAGGAGTCGATGTTGTTCGTGCCCATCACCTGACGGGCGAGCTTCCCGGCGAGGAAGTTCATCTCGTTCGACGCCTTCGAGCACGAGAAGATGCCGAACGACGTCGACGTGTCGGCCTCGCGCGCGCGGGCGAAGCCTGCAGCGGTGCGGTCGAGCGCCTCGTCCCAGGTGGCGGTGCGCAGAACGCCGTTCTCGCGGACGAGGGGGGTCGTCAGACGGCCTTTCGTCTTGCGCATTGATCCTCCCGTACAGGCGGCGGTGACCGGCTTCAGCCGGTCACCTGGGTTTCTCGTGCTGGGACAGGATGACTGCCATAACCCCTTCCCGTCAAAGTGATCGGATCGACTGCTCGATAGATGCTATCTATCATCTACGCATGGATCTGCGACATCTCGAATACCTCGTCGCGGTCGTCCGCGAGGAGCATTTCGGCCGGGCGGCTCGCTCGTGCGGCGTCTCCCAACCGACCCTCTCTTCTGGCATCCGTCGACTCGAGAGCGACGTCGGCTTCCCGGTCGTCCGGCGCTCACAACGCTACGAGGGGCTGACACCCGAGGGCGAGAAGGTGCTCGAGTGGGCGCGCCGGATCCTCGCGGACGTCGGTGGCCTCGACGCCGAGCTCGACGCTCTGAGAGGTGGGCTCTCCGGCGAGCTGCGGATCGGCGCGATCCCGACCTCACTCCCTTGTGTCTCCCTCCTGACGACACCGCTCTCGCAGAGCCATCCGGGAATCAGCGTCACGGTACAGTCGCTCAACTCGCGCCAGATCGAGCGCGGCCTGCACGACTTCGAGCTCGAGCTCGGCGTCACGTACCTCTACTCCGAGCCCCTCAAGGGGGTTCGTACGCTCGCTCTCTACGAGGAGCACTACGTGCTGCTGACCGAAACCGGAGGGCCTCTTGCGGGGCGACACGAGGTGACCTGGGCCGAGGCCGCGCAGCTCCCACTCTGCCTCCTCACGAGCGACATGCAGAACCGCCGGATCCTCGACGGGATCTTCCACGAGGCCGGGGCGGAACCGCGGCCGACCGTCGAAACGAACTCGATCTCGACGATGTTCGCCCACGTTCGCGACGGCCACTGGTCGAGCGTGATGGCCCACGCCTGGCTCCACGTGTTCGACGTGCCGGCGGGGATGCGCGTGATTCCGCTCGTCGCGCCGACGACGACGAGCACCGTGGGCCTCGTCTGGCCGGATCGAGATCCCGAGTCGATCCTCGCCCGCGCGTTGCTCGATCTCGCAAGTGAGGTCGACGTCGCCGGCTCCCTCAGGCGATGATGCGCTCCGGCCGCGAGTAGACGTTGCACCGTCCGTCACGCACGAAGCCGCACAACGTGATGCCACGATCGGCAGCGAGCTCAACGGCGAGTGACGACGGAGCACCCACCGCGACGACGACGGGACACCCGGCAACCGCGGCCTTCTGGACGAGCTCGAACGAGAGGCGCCCGCTGACGCAGAGGACGTGGTCGGTGAGCGGCAGCAGACCGTCGAGGAACGCGCGCCCGATCACCTTGTCCATCGCGTTGTGCCGGCCGACGTCCTCACGCGCGCACACGAGCTCGCCTGCCGCAGTGAAGAGGCCTGTCGCGTGGAGCCCGCCGGTCGAGTCGAAGGCAGCCTGCGCCTCGCGAAGCCTGTCGGGCAGCGATCCGACGAGGGCGGCGCTGATCGTGAGCGTGCTCTCGACCGGCGCCGACTCGACGGCGATCGCCTCGAGTGCTCCCTTGCCACAGACGCCACACGACGACGTCGTGTAGAAGGAGCGTGCGATCCGCTCGGGATCGAAGCCGGGCGCCTCGAGCTCGATTGTGTTCGCCGCGAGGTCGTCGGGAACGCGGGCCGAGAGGGGTCGTAGGCCCTCCGAGAGCGCGAAGCCGAGAGCGAGCTCCTCGTCGTGACCGGGCGTTCGCATCGTCACGGCGACCGGTTGCCCGCCGATCCGCAGTTCGAGCGGCTCCTCGACCGCGACGCGGTCTTCGACCTCCTGTGCACCCGGGAGTCGGATCACGCGGAGGGCAGCAGTGCTGTAGGCCGGCGGGGCCCCTCGTTTCGGCGTCATCGTGTGCCAACCCTAGTGGCCCTAGCGGTTCAAGCCGCGACACGTCCGGCGGTTCACGTAGCTTTCGGATCGCTGCTCCCGTACGGGAGCAGCCTGATCGCAAACACCGAGTTCCGGGAGGCGCCACTGTGGAAACGCCATCGATGAGCAACCGACTCCTGGCCGAGGTCGTGGGCACCTTTGGCTTCTTCTTCATCGGCTTCAGCGGCATTGCTTCGTCGGTGAACTTTCCCGGCTCGATCCCTCGCGCGGGTGTCGCAGCCGGTTTCGGTCTCGGTCTCGGCCTGATGATCGCCGCGTTCGGGCAGATCTCAGGCGGCCACTTCAATCCCGCTGTTACCTTCGGCCTCGCGGTCGGGCGGAAGTTCCCGATGGCAGCCGTGCTCCCCTACTGGGTGGCGCAGCTGATCGGTGGCTTCATCGCCGTGATCGTGGCGAACATCCTCTATACAAGCGACATCAAAGACTCTCTCGTCGCGGCCCCGGGCAAGGGCGTCGAGGACTGGCGCGCGATGCTCGTCGAGCTCGTCGCTGTGTTCCTCTTCGTCTCGGTGATCATCACCGTTGCGACTGACGACTCGGCGCCATGGAAGGGCATCCTTGCGCCGGTCGCGATCGGCGGCTTCATCTTCGTCGCTGCGTTGACGATGAGCGCTACGTCCGGCGGCGCGTTCAACCCTGCCGTCGCGATCGACCCGATGATCTACGCAGGCGAGCTCGGGAACGTCTGGATCTACATCGTCGGCCCGCTGATCGGCGCAGCCCTCGCGGGCGCGCTGTCGATAGCGATGCGCGGCGACAAGGCGTAGGCGAAGGTGTACGGCGTCTGGCTGAAGCCAGGCGCCACGCCACACGAACGCCGGCGTCGGTGCGTCAGCCAGACGTCGTGGAGGACGGGCCGCGGGCGGCCCCCTTCAGAATCAGGCGAAGCCTGCAAAAAACATCCGAGTGAGGCTCTCCTACCGCGATTCCGGGATGCCTGTGGCGAGGCCAGTAGAGGACGGGCCGCGGGCGGCCCCTTTCAGGATCAGGCGAAGCCTGCAGAAAACATCACTCGACCGTGACGGTCTTCGCCAGGTTCCGTGGCTGGTCGACGTTCAGGCCGCGCAGGCGGGCGATTCGATAGGCGAGCAGCTGCAACGGCACGACGGCGAGCACGGTCTGAAGGAAGGCCGGCGAGCGCGGGATGTAGATCACGTCGTCCGCGTGGTGCTGGATGTCCTCGTTGCCGTCGGTCGCGATGGCGATCACGTGAGCTCCGCGGGCGCGGACCTCCTGGATGTTCGAGATCATCTTGTCGTAGACGTGGCTGCGCGTCGCGATCACGACCACCGGAGTGGACTCGTCGAGGAGCGCGATCGGGCCGTGCTTCATCTCGCCCGCCGAGTACGCCTCGGTGGGGATGTACGAGATCTCCTTCAGCTTCAGCGCGCCCTCGAGTGCGACCGGCAGGCCTATGTGGCGGCCGAGGTAGAGGAAGAACGGCTTGTCGAAGTGCCGCTGCGCGATCTCGTCGATCGGGTGGTCGCCGTCGAGGAACGCCTGGATCTTCTCGGGCAGCAAGTACACCTCGTCGAGGATGAACTTCAGCTCCTCGGGAGGGAGCGTCTCCCGCACCTGGGCGAGCTTCAGCGCCACGAGGAAGAGGAGGCTGACCTGCGCCGTGAACGTCTTCGAGGCAGCGACGCTGACCTCGAGGCCTGCGCGCGTGTAGAGGACTGTGTCGACCTCACGGGTGATCTGCGAGCCCATCATGTTCGTGATTGCAACGGTGCGAGCACCCATCTCGCGCGCGAGCTTCATCCCGGCGATCGTGTCGCGCGTCTCGCCCGATTGGGAGATCCCGATCACGAGCGTGCTGCGATCGAGGACGGGATTGCGGTAGATCCACTCGGAGGCGATGTCGTGCTCGACAGGAACGCGCGCCCACTCCTCGATCGCGTAGCGGCCCGCAACCGCAGCGTGGTACGACGTGCCGGCGGAGAGGATCACGATCCGCCGCAGCACCTTGATCTCGTCGTCGTCCATGCCGAGCCCCTCCAGCTCCAGGCGCCCGTGGCGGACGCGGTCGCCGATCGTCTCCGCTACGGCCTCCGGCTGCTCGTAGATCTCCTTCAGCATGAACGTCTCGAAACCGGCCTTCTCGGCGCTCTCGTCGTCCCAATCGAGAACGATCAGCTCACGGTCGATCGCCGAGCCATCGGCGGCGCGGAGGTGCTGGGCGCCCTTGGGCGTGATCACGACAAGGTCGCCGTCCTCGGGGAAGTGCACCTCACGCGTCTCGCGCAGGAACGCCGCGGCGTTCGACGCGAGGAACGTCTCGCCCTTCCCGACGCCGACGACGAGCGGGCACTGATGGCGGGCGCCTACGAGGACACCAGGGTGATCGCGATGGATGACGACGAACGCGAAATGCCCTTCGAGCTCGTTGAACGCGAGGCGGGTTGCCTCGACGATGTCGCCCTCGTAGTACTCCTCGATCAGATGCGTCACCGTCTCTGCATCGGTCTCCGAGGTGAAGGTGTGTCCTGCCTCGCCGAGGCGGGCGCGCAGCTCACGGTAGTTCTCGACGATCCCGTTGAGCACGATCGCGACCTCGGCCGGGTCGTCGCCCGCGAGAGGATGAGCATTGGCCTCGGTGACGCCGCCGTGGGTCGCCCAGCGCGTATGCCCGAGTCCTGTCGTCGCAGGAGAGGGATCCTCGCCCGCGGCGAGCTTCAGGTTCTGGAGGTTCCCGACGGCGCGCGTGTAGCGCAGCCCATCACTCTCGAGGAGTGCTATCCCGGCCGAGTCGTACCCGCGGTACTCGAGTCGCTCGAGGCCGAAGAGGAGGAGGTGCTTACACTCCCGTGGCCCGACATATCCGATGATTCCGCACACTCGGACTCTCCTTTCCTCGTCCCGTCTGCAGCGACGAGAATTACCTCCCATGAAACCCGAGAAAGAGCGATTCGTCTACCCGATCTCCCGCATGACGAGACCGGCGATCGTACCACAGAGCTCCTCCGCCTCCCTCTCGCTCTCGGCTTCGACGAGGACGCGAACGAGGGGCTCTGTACCCGACGGTCGGACAAGAATGCGACCACGCCCCGCAAGATCGACGTTCATCCGACCGACCGCTTCGGTCACCTCGTCAGACAGCCCGGGCTCAGACACAGGAACATTCTGCTTCGCCTGCGGTAGGCGCTCCATCACTGCAGCAGCCGCGGCAAGCGACCCGCCGTCGAGCGCGCGACACAGCAGCAGAGCAGCCGCCAGGCTATCGCCGGTCACGTGGCCGTCGAGCGTGATCAGGTGCCCCGACTGCTCGCCCCCGAGCACGGCGCCCCCGGCGCGCATCGCTGCGAGCACGTGGCGGTCGCCGACGTCTGTCGTGAGCACTCGGACGCCGCGATCTGCCATCAGCCGGTGAAAACCGAGGTTCGTCATCGTCGTTACGGCAACGGCGTCGACGCCCTGCGCGAGGGCGAGGATGGCAAGGATCTGATCGCCGTCCAGCGGTGCTCCGGTCTCGTCGACGGCAAGCATCCGGTCGCCGTCGCCATCGAAGGCGACCCCGAGATCGAAGTCCCCTGCCAGCACGGCCTCCTGTAGAAGACCGAGGTCCGTCGCCCCACAACCGACGTTGATGTTCGAGCCGTCAGGCACCGCCGCGACGGTGGTCACCTGGGCGCCGAGCTGTTCGAAGACGGCAGGCGCGATCGCGGAGAACGCGCCGTTTGCACAGTCGACAGCGATCCGCAGGCCCGTGAGGTCGGAGCCGAAGTGCTCCAGAATGTGGGCGACATACCCGGCAGCCGCGTCCTCGGCGATCTCGACCGAGCCGCGCCCGTGTGCAGGAGCATCGAGGAGCCCTTCTATCGCCTCCTCCTCCTCGTCCGAGAGCTTGTGACCCTCCGAGGTGAAGAACTTGACGCCGTTGTACTCGGGTGGGTTGTGCGAGGCGGACAGAACAATCCCGAGATCCTGCGCGAGAAGCGCGACCGCCGGAGTCGGGAGGACACCGCCACAGACCGCGATGCCGCCCGCGGAAACGATGCCCTCGACGACCGAAGCTTCGAGTGCGGGGCCGGAGCCGCGTGTGTCACGACCGACGAAGACCCGCCCGCGACCTGCCCACACCGTCGATGCCCGACCAAGCCGTTCGACGAGATCGAGGGTCAGGCTCGCGCCGACAATGCCGCGAACGCCATCGGTTCCGAAGTGTTGTCGAGACATGGGAATTACCGCCCCTAGGCGATGGGATGCACGCGAAAGGAGAGCGTGCGGACTAGCGCTTGGAGAACTGCGGCGCCTTGCGCGCCTTGTGCAGGCCGGCCTTCTTGCGCTCGACCTGACGTGCGTCGCGCGTGAGGTAGCCCTCGCGCTTCAGTGCCGTGCGAAGCTCGGGGTCGGCCTCGACGAGAGCCCGTGCGATCCCGTGCCGCACAGCGCCGGCCTGGCCGCTGATGCCGCCGCCGTGCACGCGCACCCGAAGGTCGTACGTTCCCTCGGCGCCCGCCGTCTTGAACGGGCCGAGCGCGGAGGTGCGATGCGAGGCGCGCGGGAAGTAGTCCTCGAGCGTGCGGCCGTTGATCCAGGTCTTGCCGTCGCCCGGACGCAGGATGACGCGAGCGACCGAGGTCTTGCGCTTACCGGTACCGAGATACTGTGCAATGTCTGCCATTAGGTCTCCAGATCCTTGGGCGCCTGCGCGGCGTGCGGATGCTCGGGGCCTGCGTAGACCTTGAGCTTGGTCAGCTGCGCTGCGGCGAGCTTGTTCTT
>JBKJVI010000059.1:0-31609 GCA_046590225.1 Gaiella sp.
CGTGATCGATTCCGTTGTGTCATGAAGGAATGAGATGTTCTTTCCATGCGCGTCAGCGTTTCCGATTGAGGTCGTGAAAGCCAAGACGGCGGCGAGGCGTTGAAGCTCGACAATTGGGTGCAAGGCGTGCTTGTCGAGGAGCGCTGCAATGTCGCCAAAACCCGGTCCGCCGCCGCCGTTGCGTTGGTACGTCACGCCCCGGTTGTTGAGAAAAGGGTCGATGCCCATCGCCTGGCAGAGATCTTCCTGATGAACTCGCTCAACCTCGCCGTCGATGACCATCCGGTCAAATCGGTCGACGATAACGCATGGGATCTCGCCGAACGTACGGAGTTCAGGCGTAATCGTCGTCAGCTTCAGTTGGCTTGCGAGAGAGAGACACGCCGCCTCCAGCTCGACCATGCCAGGCCATCGGCGATCCTCGACTTTGAGGATGTGCGTGGACGGCCGTCCGTGCATCGGACGGGCCCAAAGTCCATCCTTTTGTCGGACGAGAACCATCTTGTTCTGCAGTCCCGCGAGTGACATCTCGGTGTCGTCGTGAATCCCGAGCGGATGATCCTCGAGTGACCCGACTTCTTCGCTGAGCGCTTCGTCGGTGTAGGTCTCGGTATCCCAGTGTTCGACCCGCGGAGGTTCACGTCCGATCACCAGGGCGCCCGCAATATCGCGTCCATACCGCGCAAGGAGTCCGAAGGTGTCGTTGACCGTAAGTCCTGCTCGTGCTGCGACTGCGTCGAGCGCCTGTCCTTCTGGTAGGAGCCCCCTGAAATACGGGAGTCCCGAGAGTGTCCTCTCGCTCAGTAGCAGAGAGCAGGACACGATCGGGCTGTTCTGCGGCCACAGGTCGAGCGCTTGCTCGCTATAGCGAAGGCGGAGGTTGTCGTCGCTTACATGCTCGAGGTCGGCGATTTGCCGTCCTTCGAGCCATACCCCGAGAACGTCAGCCGGCATCGCTCTCGCTCGATCTCAGCGACACCGTCACCTCGGCGCCCAATCGACGCAGAATTCGCAGAATCCGGTCGATGAGGATGACCGTCATCCCGGCCTCGAGTCGAGCCAGGTACGTCCGCGGAACCCCAGCCAGCTCGGCCGCCCCCTCTTGCGTCAGTCCCCGCCTGGCGCGAATCGCGGCGACCGCCCGCCCGAAATCGGAACCCGAACGTATCGTCCAAGTTTGAGCTTTTGTACGCATATCCACACACTAGCACATTCTACGTCATTGTGCCTATTTCCACACATTAGGCTGCTGTTTTGCGCATGTGCGGATTTTCGTACATCCTGAGTCCTGCGAGCGGCCCACAGTCCGCTGAGGAGTTCGAGGGAGAGACTTCCTGTGCCGCGCCACCTGTTGAAGGGAGCGTGCCGGTCAGGCCGGTTTCGGAGCCGCGCTAGGCTCAGGGTGCCCAGATTCACTTCGTCGAAATTGTCATCTTTAGGGCGTCGTTTCTGTACTACAGAGCTGTCGTATCGAGTCTCCGTGATGTTGTCTGTAGTCCTTGAACGCGCTACAGATTGCTGACGGCAGCTACGACAGAGCACAGGATCGCGCCCCACGTCACGATGTCGGAGGTGAAGACCGCTTCGGCACGGCTGCAGGAGTCGTGACAGACGGGGCCGAGGCCATCGAGGGTCGCAATACCGAGCGCTCCGGCAAAGGATGCATCGGAGCCGCCTCGTTCAGCAACTTCGAAAGCGTCTACGGACAGTGCGCTGGCTGCCAGGCTCGCGGCGTTGAAGAGGGCGGCTGTCCCCTCCGTCCGATTCCACGCTGGCCGCGTCAGCCCGCCCGTCACCTCGAGCGCAACGCCTTCGGCCGGAACTGTGGCGACAAGATCGGTGATGCGTCGCGCCACTGCCTCGGCGGCTTCCGTTGTCGGTGCACGCACGTCGACCAGCAACTCGCCCTCGCCTGGAACTATCTGTCGTGCCGTTCCGGCACGGATGACCCCGACTGTCGCCCCGGCCTCTCGTTCGATCAGCTCGACGAGTCGAACGAGTGGAGCAAGGGCGTTGGCGTGAGGGAGTGAATCCGTGATGTGTTGGGCGCGCCCGATCGCCTGTACGCGCATCGCTCCCACGGCCTCGCGACTCGTCACGATTCCACCGCCGGGCCGCGCAGCTTCGAGGGTGAGGCACGCGTCTGCCATCAGCGCTGCGCGTTCGATCGCAGGGCGAGAAGCGGTGCTACCGGTTTCTTCGTCGGGAACCACGAGGAGTGTCACCTCTCCGATTCCTTGTGGCTTGCTTCTGGCAAGTGCAGCCATCACGAAGACTGCGGTGGCGAGGCAGGCCTTCATATCTCCTACACCGGGTCCCGTGAGACGGCCGTCGTGATCGTTCTGGAATGGCCACGAAGCAGCCGTTCCGACGGGCCAGACCGTGTCCGTGTGTCCGAGGATCAGTACGCGTCGCCCAGCGCCGAGTCGGATCCGAGCTTCGACGGTAGGCCCGTGGCCGTCCAGGTCGGTGAGCGAGACATCAATTCCCTGCTCTGCGAGAGAGCGGGCAAGTCGGGCTGCAACGGCGTTGACTCCTGCGATGAGGTCGGTAGGGCTATCGATTGCCACGAGCTCGGCAGTGAGCTCGACTATCGACTCGAGATTCCGCTCGATCTCCTCGGCGTAGAAGCGGGCGTGGATGTCGACAGCTGCCATAGAGGCTCTCCTAGCAGTGGTCGCGCGAAATCCGTGCGGTATACGTGCGCGAGAAGAACAGTTCATCCTGATCATGCACTTCGAGGTCTGCAACCAGCGTGAAGGCGTTGGCGTCGGCGGTCATGCGGCTGCGGACCCCGATCTGCGTGCGCCAGTCGCCCCGTTTGATCTCCATCACGCGCTCGCACTCGACCGTTGCGGAGAGGGGGTCGCCTTCGACGACCGAGAACCGGATCGGATCCTGATCCCGGATCTCGATTCCGTTCGCAAGACGCCGTGACCCCCAGAGGGCCCGGGACATCTCGAAGTCGTGACGTCCTGTCGTGACGTCGCGCGTCAATGTCCACCGTGGCGTGCGGGGTGCAAGCCACTCGAAGGGAAGGCGCTCGCTGAGTTCCGGCGCATCGAACGGATCCGCGCCGTCGACGCCCGCGCTCGGCGGCCGCAGTGGGAGCTCGAGGGAGCTCCCTTCATCGCAGGTCACGGTGATCTCGGCAGCCTGAGCAGAGGGCCAGATCCACGGCCAGTAGGACGTCGAGATTCCGACGCGAAGTCGATGTCCCGCTGGGACGATCTGTCCAATCGCCTTCAGGGGGACGGTCACGTCGTAAACGCGACCGGGATCCAGTGGCGTCGCTGCGTCGTGGCCGTCTCGGTGGCAGAGATTCAGGATGCCGCGCGTGATCAGCGCCGATGTGCCATCGGCGTGGACGTCGCACAGTCGTACTGCGATGAACGCGATGGGCACGTCGACTGCGATGCGCAGGCGCAGGAGGGGCTTGCCCAGGACGTCGATCTGCTCCTCGAGCGGAGGCGAGTCGAACGTAAGGCTGCGTGCGTCTTCGCACCTCTGGTCGGCGGGGAGGTCTGCGGGGTTGCCGTACGGCAACCATGAGCCCGCATCGACACCGACGGTGGTGGGGCTCCCGTGCGACACGCATTCTCCGCCACCTGCGCTGGGCGACAGCGCATCCGGCGTGAGGTATGACACTGATTCCGTGAGACGATCGGACGGCCAGTGCTCCTCGCTCGCCCACTTTCCCGGTCGCTCCTCGTAGATGCCCTCCGGGCGGGCGCTCTCCTGGCGCCAGTAGCGCAGCATCGGCCCGTCCATGGCGCCGTTGTCGACGCCCTTGAGCCAGTGATCCCAGAACCGGAGGGACTCCTGCAGGAATCCGATCGCGGGACCGGGAACGCCTTCTTCGGGCCACGTGTGCTCCCACGGCCCGATGAGCCCCTTCCGGGGGCAATCCAGCCCATCGAGGAGACGAAGGACAGCATCGGTATAACCGTCGGACCATCCACCGACCGCGTACACCGCAGCGGTGATCGCGGAGTAGTCCTCGCACACCGATCCCGGGAGCCAGTAGTCGTCGCGTTGCTGATGGCTCATCCAGGTCTCACACGAGAAGACACCCTGCTCGAGGCGCTCGCGCCACATCTCACGCCAGTTCTCGCCGACGTGCTCCGGGTCCGGTGGTCGAGAGTTGTACGCGAGCAGAACCGTGCCCCACGGGAGCATGTAGAAGCCGAGGGGAGAGCCCCCCATGTAGTGGACGTCGTCCGCGTAGCGGTCGTCGGTCGAGCAGCAGGTGATGATTGCCTTGAGCTCCGGTGGACGTTGCGCTGCGACCTGGAGGCTGTTGAACCCACCCCACGAGATGCCCATCATTCCCAGATTCCCGGTGCACCAGGGCTGCGCCGCGATCCAGCGAAGAACCTCGAGGCAGTCGAGTCGCTCCTGTGGGTGGTACTCGTCGAGGAGGACCCCTTCGGAGTCGCCGGAGCCGCGGATGTCGACGCGCACTGCGGCGTACCCGTGGCCGGCGAGCCAAGGGTGTCGCACGGAGTCGTCGATCGCAGTTGCATCGTTCTTGCGGTAGGGGAGGTACTCGAGCACTGCGGGGACGGAGGCGTCCTCTGCACCGCGTGGCAGCCACACCTTTGCGGAGAGCCGGGTTCCGTCTGCGAGAGGAATCCAGGTGTGGGGAATCACCTCGATGTCATACGGCAGCGACTCCAGCGTGCGTACGGTCGCGCTCATGCCTTCCCCTCTCCGTGTCTTTGCGGAGGCACGCTCGACGCGGCGTCGGGATCGAGTGCGCGGAGCCTGAACTCCTCGACCCATGGTGCGTAGGTATCCCAGAGATCACGGAGAGCACGGACTGGCTCCGGGTCGTCGTCCGACCGAAGGTCGACGAGCGCCATTTCAGGGTCGAGCACCACGAGCAATGCGCTGGATCGAGCTGGAGCCTGCTCGCCGCCCGCCTCCCAGCCGGCCTCGAGCGCGCGTACGAGACGCTCCGCGAGTGTCTCGGAAGGCGAGGCTTCGAGTGTTGCGACCATCGCCTGGCAGACGTTCGGTGACGAGAGAACGTTGCCGATCGCGACGCAATCACTCCCGTGAATCTCGGCCATCGTGGTCGTGACCTCCGCCCCACTGAACGATGCCGTAGCTCCGGAGTCATCGACGACCGCGAGCTGTCGCCAGCGGGCGAGTGGCGTCGATGCGGTGAGTGCCGCAACGGTCTCGGAGGCCGTGTGGCCGGCCCGAAGGAGGTCGAGCCCCGCGGGGCCAAGGCGCGGGTCGGTGCGATGCTGGGTGAGCACGACTCCGACGTTTGCCTCCGCGAAGAGAACACGCGCACCTACCGCGATATCGGCGGTTGCGACGCAGGCTCCGAAGGCGCCGGTACGTCGACAGCGTCCTGCGAGGGCGTAGGTCAAGGGGTCACACGGTTCCGCACGTCAGCCGCTCGGGACCAGCCACACGTCCTCGGGTTCGAACCCGAAGGCCGTCGCGCGCTCGACGTCCGTGGCACGGCCGGACACGGCCGCGTGAAGCTCGACGCCCGGGGCCTCGGCGTCGAGGTTGATGTGGATGGCTGGCCCGACGAACGAGACATCGGCGACCTGTCCTCCCACGGAGATCGTGCCAGCATCGGGGAAACAGCGTTCGGGGCGGACAACTCCGACGACGGACGCCCCTCGCTCGAGCCCAGCAGTGCCGGGCACGCTCCAGGTCCCGAGCATCCCGAAGTCGGTGTGATAGCGAGACCCATCACGGTCGACGATCCGCCCGGGAAGGCGGTTGGCCGCGCCAACGAAGCCGGCAACCGCCAGGGTTGCCGGGCGCAAGTAGACATCCTGCGGGCTTCCGACCTGGTCGATCCGGCCGTGCTGCATAACCGCGACTCGGTCGGACATCGAGAACGCCTCCTCCTGATCGTGCGTCACATAGACGAATGTGATCTCCACCTCGTGCTGCACCTGCTTGAGAAACGTCCGGAGCTCACGCCGCAGCTTCAGGTCGAGTGCCCCGAGCGGCTCGTCGAGCAGCAATACCTGGGGGTCGAGAACGAGCGAGCGAGCGAGCGCGACACGCTGTTGCTGCCCGCCCGAGAGCTGGCGTGGCCGAGCGCTCCCACGCCCTTGCAGTTGAACGAGGTCGAGCATCGACTCGACACGGCGGCGCACCTCGTCATTCGGCGTGCGGCGCTCGCGCAGGCCGAAGGCGACGTTCTCGAACACGTCGAGATGCGGGAAGAGCGCGTAATTCTGGAAGACGGTCGTGACGGGCCGACGGTAGGGCGGCACGCCCCTCATGGGCTGGCCCTTGACCTCGATCTGGCCGCCGGTCGGCTCCTCGTGGCCGGAGATCATCCTCAGCGTCGTCGTCTTTCCACACCCGCTGGGCCCGATCAGGGAGAAGAACTCACCGTCGGCGATGTCGAGGTTGATGCCATCGACGGCCGCGACCTCGCCAAAGCGCCGCTCGAGGTCGATCAGGCGGACGGCAGGCTGTCGCTCCTCGGCGGGAGCGGTGGGGCGTACGTCCGTCACGATGCTCCTTGCCTTGCCGATTGCCGCGTCGAGCCGGACCCTGCTGCCGACCGAAGCCCGAAGATGACGGCGGCGATAGCGAGAAGTGCAGTCGTGGCCAGCATGACGAGTACGCCGATCGCGTTGACCTCCGGTGTGACGCGAATCCGGATCTTGCCGAGGAGCAGCACCGGAAGGGTCTCGGTGTTCGTGCCGCCGAGGAACAACGACGTGACGACGTTGTCCAACGAGAACGTGAAGACGAGCAGGCTCGCGACGATGAGAGCTGGCAGGATCGACGGGAACGTGACCCGTCGGAACGTGCGCCACGGTGTTGCCCCCAGGTCGGCAGCGGCTTCCTCGAGGTCGGGCGTCATCGTCGCGAAGCGTGCCTGCAGAACGATCGTCGCGTAGGCGGAATTGAACACCACGTGGCCGATCACCACGGTCGCGAGGCCGAGAGCGACGTCGAACCGGCGCAGGAGAAGAAAAAGGCCAATCGCAATCACGGTCTCCGGGAGAATGATCCGCATGTACGTGCTCGCGTCGAGCATTCCGCGCCCGCGCCGGGAGGCACGACGGGCCCACATCGCGGCGGTCAGCGCGATCACGACGGCGAGGGCCGTCGACACCGCAGCGACCTCGAGGCTCGTGAAGAACGAGTTCCGGACGCGCGCGTCGCTCAGCGCTTCGCCGTACCACTGTGTCGTGAACCCACCCCAGCCCACGAGCAGCTCGTCGGCGTTCAGCGAGTTTGCGACGACGAGCCCAAGCGGAACCCAGAGACCGAGAAGAACGACGATCGAGGCGAGAGCCACGCCTGACGGACGCTTCACGACAGCACATCCTCGTAGCGGCGGAGACGTGAACGGGCGATGAGCAAGATCCCGGTCAACACAACCATGAGCGTTGTCGCGAGCGCGGAGCCGAACGGGTAGTCGCCGACCTTGAGGAACTCGTCCGCGATCACGTTGCCGATCATCAGCGTCTTGCCTCCACCGAGGATCGCGGGGATGACGTATTCGCCGGTCGCGGGGATCCCGACGAGGATGCAGCCCGCGATTATCCCGGGGGCAGCCATCGGCAGGATGACGCGCCGGAACGTTCGATACCCAGTGGCCCCGAGGTCTGCAGCAGCCTCGATCACGGCTGGATCGATCCGCTCCAGGGCGACGAACAACGGCAGGATCATCAGGGGCAGGTACGTGTAGAGGATCCCGATCGCGATTGCTTCCGGTGAATAGAGGATTCCGGGCGCGTTCGACGAGATCCCGAGGGCGCTGGAGAGGTTCCAGAGTGGCCCGCCGTCGCCGAGGAGGTTCACGAGCGCGTACGTCCGAACGACGAACGACGACCAGAACGGAATCATCACCGCGAGCAACGCCAGATTCTGCTGCCACCCACGGAGACGACTGATCCACAGTGCAACAGGGAAGCCTGCAATGAGACACATCAGGGTGGCGACCGACGAGAGCAAGAGGCTCCGTCCGATCGGGAACAGGTAGAGGCTGTCGAAGATCCGCGAGAAGTTTTCTGCGTTCCAGCCCCACGTCACCTTGAACGTGATCACGTTGATCTGCCCGAACGAGTAGAGCAGCAGCAGTGCGAGCGGGAGAAAGAAGAACAGGCCCGTCCACGCGGCTGTCGGGAGGACGAGAAGGCTGCGCGGGTGGGTAGGGCGACGCACTAGACGAAGCCCTGCGATGTGTTTGCAGCCACGTGCAGCGTGGCGGGATTCTTCGGAGAGACCACTGAGCGACGATTCATATCAGTCGCTCGCGGGTGGCCGGACGGTCTCGGCGGAGCGCCCTGTAGCATCGCGGCGTGGGGAGCTTTACGCGTGCCGTCTACGTCGACACCGCGCGGGCCGATCGCCACGACGGGCCTGAGCGCCTACGCGACGCGGGATGCATCGTTGGCGAAGTGATCGCAGCGACACCCGGCGAAGTGAGCGACGCGGCGCGCGACGCGCAGGTCGTGTTGCTCGGAGACAGCCCTTTCACGAGGGCCGTCTTCTTGTCGCTGCCGGAGCTCCGGTTAGTCTCGACGGTGACCGTCGGAGTCGACCAGGTCGATCTCGATGCAGCACGCGAGCACGGAGTTTGGGTCGCGAACACGCCGGGTGCCGTCACCGAGGAGGTTGCGGCGACCGCGCTCGCGATGGCGCTCTCCCTGGTTCGTCACCTTCCGTTCCTCGATCGTCACGTCAGGGACGGCGGCTGGGATGCTTTCTCGACCGGCCCGAGGCGCCGGCCGTCAACCCTGACGCTCGGCATCGTCGGCCTCGGGCGAACAGGGAGCCGGCTCGCCGAGATCGCGCGCCCTGTCTTTGGCAGGATCGTCGGGAGTGATCCACTTCCGATCGAGCCGCTTTCCGATGGGGTTGCGCTCGTCCCGTTCGAGCAGCTCCTCGAGCAGGCCGACGTGATCTCGCTTCACGTTCCTGCCGAGCGAGGCGCTCTCCCGCTCATCGACGCCGAGGTTCTCGCGAAGTGCAAGGTGGGCGCATACCTCGTCAATGTCTCGCGTGGAGCGCTCGTCGATACTGCTGCTCTTCTTTCGGCACTCGATTCGGGTCACCTCGCGGGCGCGGGGCTCGACGTTGTCGCAGGGGAGCCACCTGCCGCGGATGCCGCGATTCGTACGCACCCGCGCGTGATCGTGACGCCTCACGCGGCCTTCTACAGTGCCGAATCCGAGGCCGCAGCCTGCGCCCACCAGGCAGAGAACGTGATCGCGTGGGTCCGAACTGGCCGGCCACTGACGCCCGTTGTCGAGGGGAGGGTCAGGTGAGATCGTGCGGCGTCGCCGTGGTCGAACGCCTCGCCGCCCGCGGCGTGGAGGTCGTTTTCGGCATTCCCGGCGTCCACACCCTCGAGCTCTACCGCGGACTGGAGCAGACAGGGATTCGTCACGTCACGGCCCGCCATGAGCAGGGAGCCGGATTCATGGCCGATGGGTACGCCCGCGTTTCGGGTCGACCGGGGGTCGCGTTCGTCATCTCGGGGCCGGGTGTGACGAACATCCTTACGCCGCTCGGGCAGGCACGCCACGACTCCACGCCCCTGCTCGTCATTTCGGGCGCAGTCAGTACCGCGCATGCCGGCCGACGACTCGGCGTCATTCACGACCTTCCCGATCAGGCAGCCGTCACGGCGGCCGTGACGCTTCGCACGCTCGCGCTTCTCGATCCCGGACAGGTCGACGATGTTGTCGCAGAGGCGTGGGATGTGCTGGGAGGAGCAGTCGGGGCACCGGGGCCGGTTCATATTCAGATCCCGATCGACGTCTCCCGTCTGACCTTCGCGGGCGACGAGCCGCCCGGCCTGCGTTCGAAGGCTCGCCCGTCGCCAGATGCGGCCTCCCTTGCTCGCGCTGCCGAGCTGCTGACGGGAGCACGATCGCCGGCAATCGTTCTGGGAGGAGGTGCGCGTGATGCCGGCGTTCCGGCAGCGCGCCTCGCCGAGAAGCTCGGTGCCCCGCTCGGGTTGACGATCAACGCCAAGGGTGCGGTTTCGTCGGCCCACCCTCTCGTCGTGCCGTCGCGGATGGGGTTCGCGCCCGCCGATCAGCTCTTCCTCGACGCGGACGTCGTGCTCGCCGTCGGTACCCAACTCTCGGATCTCGACTGGTGGATGCTGGAGCGTCCGTTCGGCTTCTCGGGGACGGTCATCCGCGTCGATCTCGACGAGGGCGCCTTCGACGTCCCGGTGTCGTCGTCGCTCGCGATTCGGGGTGATGCCAACGAAGTCCTCGAGGCTCTCGCCGGTACCGTCGCCGACTCGGGCCGGGAGGTCGAGGTAGCGAACCGCGTCCGGGAGGCGGTCGGGGCGATCGTGTGGCCACACGACCTTGCAATCCACATGCCGCTCGTGCGGGCGATCGACGAGGCGCTCCCATCCGATCGGATCGTGACGGTCGACTCGACGCAGCCCGGCTACGCCGCGAACCACGCCCTCGACGTCGATCATCCGCGTTCGTGGCTGATGCCAATTGGCTACGGAACGCTCGGATGTGCGCTGCCGATGGCTATCGGCGCGTCTGTCGCGGCGCCGGATCGACCGGTTCTCGCCCTCGCTGGTGACGGAGGGTTCCTCTTCACGGTGCAGGAGCTCGCGACGGCGTGCGACCTGCGTCTCCCGTTGCCGATCGTGATCTGGAACAACCAGGGCTACGGGGAGATCAGGGACGCCATGGCCCTCGATCACATCAGTCCGATCGGGACCGACGCGACGGCGACCGATTTCGTTCGCATCGCCGAGGGCTTCGGATGTCACGGCGTCAGGCCCCGCTCGCTGGCTGAGGTGTCGACGGCGATCAGGACAGCACTCGGCGCCGATCGACCCACCGTGATCGAGGTCACGCCGGAGGTTTGTGCGCGTGGCTGAGCAGGTCGCCCGAGGAAGACGTGCTGCTGTGGCTGCGGGACATCCGGCCGAGGTCGAGGCTGCTCTCGTCACCCTCGAAGCCGGAGGAAACGCGATCGATGCAATGGTCGCCGGCGCGTTCTGCGCCTGCGTTGTCGAGCCGAACAATGCCGGGCTCGCGGGCTACGGCCATCTCTCCGTCTGGCTTCCCGAGCAGCGCGAGTTCTTCACCGTCGATCACGGCCCGCGCGCACCAGCCGCCGCTTCGGACGACATGTTCACCGTGACCGGATGCGTCCTTCGTGCGAGGGATGCCTTGCCGCACGTCGAGGGCCGGGAGAGCGAACTCGGTGGCCTCGCAACGGCGGTTCCGGGCGCGGTAGCCGGGCTGTGCGCCGCCCACCGGCGCGGGGGCCGACTTCCGCTAGCGGTCGTCCTCGAACCGGCGATCGCTGCGGCAGATGCCGGCGTTGCGGTCGACTGGCATCTCGGCCTGACGATCCTGCAGCGACTGCACGACATTCGCAAGCAGCCCAGTGCGGCGGCAGTACTCCTGCAGAACGGGGATCCACCAACCGGGCATGACGACTGGGGCCGCGGATCGCGCCTCAACATGAGCGCGCTTGCAGGCACGCTCAGGGCGATCGCTGGTGAGGGCGAGGCTGCGTTTACCGACCCGGAGCGGGCACAGTACGTCGAGCGCGCGGTTGCGGACGCTGGTGGCATTCTGACTGCCGCCGACCTCGCTGCCTACGTGCCGCGGATCGTCGCCGAGACGCCGACGCGCTATCGCGGATGGAACCTCACGACGGCCGAGGACGACCTCGGCCACGAGCTGTTCGGGGTTCTCGCAAACTTCCCGCTCGGCTCCCTCGATCCTGGCTCCGCTGCGGAGCTCCATCTGATGGCTGAGGCGTTCGGGCACGTCTTCGTCGACGCACTCGCGTGGTCGGGCGACCCGGCCGTCACACCTGAGATCTCTGCGGCGCTCCGGGACCCCGCGTATGCGCGAATTCGAGCCGAGGCGATCAATGCCGGTCGTGCCGCGCAGCGACCGATGACGGCCGGGACGCCTACGGGCATTGCATCGCCGCCGAGCGGGTCGGGTGGCGTCACCGGGACGACGCAGGTGGCCGTCATCGACGGCGACGGCATGGCAGCAGTGGTGATCACGACCATCGGGCAGGACTTCGGCTGCCTCGTCCACGTGCCCGAGACCGGGCTCTTCCTCAACACCGGGATGGCGAACTACGACCCCGTCCCGGGCCGGATCAATTCGATTGCTCCCGGGAAGATGCCCCTCTTCGGCGTTCCTGCGGTTCTCGCCACCAACGAGGACGACGTCGCCGTGCTCGCGTGTGGAGGGTCAGGCGGGTACCGGATCACGAGCAGCGTCGCACATGCGACCGTCAACGCCCTGGATCACGATGCACCGGCGGGCGATGCCGTCTCGTGGCCCCGTGTCTGGAGTCAGGGCGAGGAGACCTACGTCGACGACAGGCTCCCGCGCGCAACCCTCGAGGCGCTTGCGGCGATGGGCCATGCACTCGCACCGGAGCCGCTCACACCGGCCTACGAACCGTTTGCTCGCGTCAGTCTCGTCCGCCGTCACCCAGACGGCACGCTCGAGGCCGCATCCGATCCCCCGTGGCACGGCGCCGCCGGCGCGCTCTAGCCACTGTTGCACCACTGGAACCCAGTCAACTCGGACAGCAAGGAGAACAAACCCCTAATGCCTCAGAGTGCATCGCAGTCGGAGGAAGCAGTCGTCGCCCAGATCGGTCAGCTCGTTTCGAGCTTCCGTGAGCGTGCTCGGTCGTACGACGAGGCCTCGGCATTTCCGCGCGAGAACTTCGACGATCTCCGCAGCCTCGACCTCGTTGCGCTCACCGCAGACGAGACATCAGGTGGGCGCGGACTCTGGTCCGAAGGGGCGTTCCTGCCGTACTACAAGATCCTCGAAGCGCTCGCCTACGCCGACTCGTCGACGGCGCAACTCATTCAGGTCCACTCGCATGCACTCGGATACATCTCACGGCATGCCGACGACGTGCAACGCGAACGCTACCTCGTTCCGATCGTCCAGGGGAAACAACTCCTCTCCTCGGTCGGCAGCGAGACTGCTCCGACGACGACGATGTCGGGGGTCTACAACTCGGAATTGACCCCCGAGGGCGACGGGTTTCGACTCACGTGCACGAAGCACTTCGCCTCACTTGCGCCCGACGCCGACTGGTTGCTCATCTGGACTGCCGTGCCCGGTGACGAGCCCTACCCCGATCGGACGGTCACCGTGCTCGTCCCGCGCGATGCGCCGGAGGTGACACTCGTCGACGAGTGGGACGTGATGGGAATGCGCCCGACCGTCTCCTGGGGCGTCCGGATCGAGAACTTCCGGGTCGAGCCCGAGGCGGTGATCGGAACACCGGGTGCGTGGGTCAATCGCGATCCGCGGACGTTCACGCTCGCCTTTGCGGCGAACCACGTCGGCGTAGCACGAGCCGCGCTCGACTTCGCATCGGAGTGGGCGCACGCGCGTCCCTACCTCGGGGAAAGCGACCTCGTCCAGGCCGCGATCGGGGAAATGGCCGCACAGGTCTTTGCGGCGCGGAGCGCTGTCTTCGCGGCTGGAAGCACGTGGGACACAGGGGACTGGCGCGAGGCGGAGACGCAGTCACTGATGGCAGTGCACCTTGCAAAGAACGCGGGCCTGGGAGTGACCCGGCGTGCGTTCGAGATCTGCGGTGCTCGGGCCGCGTTCCGCCTCTATCCGCTCGAGACGTGGTATCGCGATATCCGCACGCTCACGCTCCATGTGCGCGACGATATGCAGATGCGCGAGCTCGGGCGAGGCATCCTCGCCGGCGACGGCGCGTCGAAGGCGGCACTCGATACGTCCGTGATCCAGGGGCGCAACGCCTAGCTCGCTAGGCGATCTCGACCGTAACGTAGGCGCCTTCGACGCTGACGGGCAGCGTCTCGGCGGTATACGGCCCGGGGAGCATTCCCGGGCGGGGAGGCTTCAGCAGCTCGGCCTGCTCGACGACCTCGACCTCGTACGCACGCACGCGCGTCCGCTCGGGATCGAACCAGGACGCCCCGGTGCGGAGGTCGAATTCCCACGCGTGCCATGGGCAGCGAATGATCTCGTTCGGCCGGTCGTAATCGTACTCCCCCGGCCCGGAGGAGTGGAGCGCTCCGATCTGGACTCCCTCGCAGAGTGGGCCACCCTGGTGCGGGCAGCGGTTCCGGACGGCGAGGTACTCGCCGTTCACGTTGAAGACGCCGATCGAGCGGCCCGCGACCTCGACGATCAGCCGCCCTCCTGGGGGTATCTCGTCGACTGCCGCGACGACGTGCCTGGCCATCGACTCAGGACTTTCTCGGGTCGCCGGCGAACCCGTAGAGCGCGAGTGCGTTCTCGCGCATGATCGCGTTCCGCAGCGCCGGCTCGAGCCGGACCGGAATCGCCCGGTCGGGGGCGTCGAAGTCCCAGTGCGGGTAGTCGGTGGCAAACATCAGTCGATCGGGCATTGCGAGCTGCTCGAGGAGCACCGTGAACTGCTCGGGCGGCTCGGGTTCCTCCACCGGCTGCGTCGAGATCCAGAAGGACTCGCGAATGATCTCGGAGGGCGGCCGGTCGACGTGGGGTATTTCGGTCCGCAGCTTCGCCCAGGCGCGATCGAACCGCCACATCAGCGGCGGGAGCCAGGCGAACCCGCCCTCGATGAGCACGACGCGGAGCCCCGGAAAGCGCGCGAAGCACCCTTCCGAGACGAGGCTGACGACCTGTGCCTGAAACGCCGCTACCATCGCGCTCGCATCCTCGATGTAGTAGCTCGGGAAGCCAGCCGGCGTGATCGCGTGGCCGCCCCAGCCGCCGTTGTGGATCCCGATCGGTAGCCTGTGACGGAGCGCGGCCTCGTAGATCGGCCAGTACTTCCGCTGCCCGAGCGGCTCATTCGTCCGGGAGAGGACAAGCACCTGCACGAATCGCGGATCCCGCGCGACCCGGTCGATCTCCGCGGCCGAAGCGACGGGATCCTCGTACGGGACCACAATCGAGGCGCGCAGCCGACTATCGCGCGACAGCCATTCCTCGGCAAGCCAGTCGTTGGCAGCGCGGGCCATGACGCCCGCAAGCTCGAGATTGAGCATCTCGCCGATCCCGAACAGCGGGTTGAGCAACGCGAACTCGACGTTCCACCGGTCGAGCAACTGCGTCTTCATGAACTCGAGATCCGACGCAGGCGGGCCGCCGTCCGGAGGCCATGAGTCGACGCGCGAGGCTCGGGGCGTCGGCCGCGGGTATTCGGCGCCCAGATAGGAGCGGTCGCCGAGGTTCTCACGCACCTTGCGAAAGACAGCCGAGAGATGCGTGAGCGCCTCGCGGCGCTCGCGCCACTCCTTCGGCATGTAGGGCGCCAGCGCGTCGTCGTCTGGGAGCGCGTTGTGCACGTCGCAATCGACGATGCCGGGAGTGCGGCGTTCGTTGGCCTGATCAGGAGTCATGGACGTAGGTCGTAGAGGGCGCGAGCATTCCCACCCATGATGGCGTGAAGGAGCGCGTCGGGGATGCCGGGGGGAACTGCGTCGGCGTCGTCTGCGAATTGCCAGTGGGGATAGTCCGTCGCGAAGCAGAGCATCTCGGGGCCGTTGAGCTGCGCGACGATGCGTTCGAACTCGACAGCATCGGGGACATCGAACGGCTGCGTCGAGAGGCGCACGTGCTCGCGGAGGTATTCCGACGGAGCGCGCCGCGTCCACGGAATCTCGCGTCTTAGTGCCCGCCACAGCCGGTCGAAGCGCCACATGAGACTCGGCATCCACGCGAAGCCACTTTCCAGGCAGATCACGCGCAAGCCCTCGAAGCGATCGAACACTCCCTCGGCCACGAGGCTCATGAGCTGCGACTGGAAGGCGCTCGCGCCGTCGACGAACTCCTCGATGTACGTCGTCGGCCAGCCGACTGCCGTCGGCGGGTTACCGGGGTATCCGCCGAAGTGAAGCGCGACCACGAGCCCGTGACGGTGAGCTGCATCGAGCACGGGCCACCACAGCCGGTTGCCGTACGGCGCAAAGGACCGCACCGGAAGCAACACCTGCACGAAGCGTGAGTCCTCTGCCACACGGTCGATCTCCTCGGCCGCGAGTTGAGGTGACGCGGGCACGACGATCGAGCCGCGTAGTCGCTCATCGTGGTCGAGCCACTCGCGCTGGAGCCACGTGTTGACTGCCCGGGTCAGTGCCACCGCGGCATCCGGGTTCTTGATCGCCTCTGCCGAGTACGAGCAGACCAGGATCGCCGCCTGGACGTCCCACGGGTCGAGCGCGTTCCGTGCCACGTCCTCGACCGAACTTGCCGCCGGAGGCTCGGCGCCAACCAACTCGGGCCGCAACGACGTGGCCGCACTCGGCGGATGCGCGTTGTCGGTTGGGCCGCGGAACTGCGTCGTTGTTGCAACCTCGCGCCAGTGGTCATCGAGGTAGGGGAAGAGTGCCTCGATGCTCGGTTCGGCCGCGTGGACGTCGCAGTCGACGATCGTGATCCCCGCCGGGAGACCGGCCACTACGCGTCCAGCGGTCATCCGCCGTCGAGCCCGAGCGCGCGCCGATCCGGCACGGTGACGTGAAGCAGGTTTCCCTCGGGGTCGTAGAAGCTGCGGTATCGATACCAGTCCGACTCGACGATCTCGCCTGCCCACTCGACACCCGCCCCCGTGAGCTCGGCGATCGCCTCGTCCAGGTCGGGAACGGCGAACGCGAACGACTCGAATCCGGGCGGTCCTTCGCCGGGCACCCGCCGTGCCTGCGCCTGGCCTTCGATGCGGATCACGTAGATCGTGACATCCCCGGCCTGGAACCCAGCCCAGCCGCTGTCCGGGTCGTAGGGGAAGAGCAACGGCACGCCGAGGATGTCGCGATAGAAAGCGACCATGGCGTCGAGGTCTGTGCAGAGAACGTCGATGTTGTCGATGCGCATGACGGGGTTCATGCCTTGACGGTACTGGCGGCGGCCGGGCTGGCGCAACCTGGAGCCGATTCGGAAGCGAATCGGTCATCTAGGGTGGCCCCATGGAGCTCCAGGTCGCATTCACCGCACGCCAGCTCGCGCTCTTGCGTGATGCAAGGGACAGGGACGCGCCTGACCAGATCATCGAGGAGTACATAGCGCGTGCATATGGCGCCGAAGCAGAGCGCAGGGACCTCGATCTCGCGGATGATGATGAGCTCGACTGAGGCGGTCGTCGTCCGTCAGGGTGAAGCGGCGTGCGTTCAGCTGGCCGCTCGTGACACGTTGCGGATCGAGCAGACCACAGGGGGACAGTGTGCTGACCTCCTTGCCTGGGGTCGGGGAGCCGGGGGTGAGCGGTTCTCGCCGGCGATCACGCGGTCTCGTGAAGGCGGGTCTCCCGGTCTCGGCGCGTCGCTGTGGTCGGCATGGCCTCACGAGCGGCCCCTCCTGGAGATCATCGCCGACTCGGCCCCGGGACATGACCTTCTCCATCCCGCGTGCACGCCGGGCGAGTATGGCGGAATCGGCGCTCGCGGTGACCCCTCGTGCGCTGAACTCCACGCAGCTGCTGCTGCCCGCTGGGACATCCCGCCGGATCAGCTCCCCGATCCCTTTAACCTCTGGTTCACGGCAACCCTCGCATCGAGCGGTGAAATCGGCTGGCGCCCGACGCAGACGACCGCAGGTGATCATCTCGAACTGCGTGCGCGCGTCGACTGCCGCGTCATCGCCAACCCGTGCGTCGATGACCTTTTTGGATGCTCGACCGTCCCGGGCGGTTCCATCCGCGTGACACACCGCTCCGTGATGCCACCGACGGGGCCGATCCACGTGGCCGGCTCGCCCGTTGAGGTCGAGACTCTCACTATTCGGCCAAAGAGCACCGAGGCGGCGATTCTCGAGGCGATGCCAGACGACACTGTTCGAGCGCAGGCCGTCAGACGAGGGGCACTTCTTCACGCGCTCCGGTCAGCGGAGCTGCGAGTTCGCGCGCCCGGGAGCGCCGAGGTATGACCCGGCCGATCACGGTCACGGCAGCCGCGATCCGGCTCGGGCCGACGCTCGGCGATCCAGCTGGGAACCTCGCCCTCACGCTCGCGGCGATCGAAGAGGCGGCACAGGCAGGCGCGCGCCTGATCGTCCTCCCCGAGCTCTCGACGTCGGGCTACAGCTTCGAGACCCAGGACGAGGCGCGCGAGCTCGCCGAGACGATCCCCGGGCCTGCCTCGAGTGCGTGGTCCGCTGCCGCCGCACGACTTGGCGTTGTGATCGTCGGGGGCATCTGCGAGATCGACGTCGAGGGCACTCTCTGGAACTCCGCCGTCGTGATCGACGCAGACGGCTCTCTTCTCAGCGTGTACCGCAAGATTCACCTCTGGGGGATCGAGAAGGCGATCTTCACCGAAGGCGAGGATCGACCGCCTGTCGTCGAGACAACCGTTGGCCGACTCGGCGTCGGCATCTGTTACGACCTATGGTTTCCCGAGTTCGCACGCTCGCTTGTGCTGCGCGGCGCCCAGATCCTCGCGTACCCAAGCAACCTGAGCCTCTCCACGAGGCAAGAGGAGCTACCGCATCTCGAGGTCATCGTTCCCATCGCGACGGCTCATCTCAACCGCGTCAATGTCGTCGTCGCCGACCGCTGCCTGACCGAGCGCGGCAACCAGTGGCTCGGCGCAGCGCTCGTGATCGATGCAGGGGGTGCAGTGGTCGCCGGTCCGCCTGCCGGGGATGGGCCTTCGAGGGCAGTGGGTCGCCTCAATGTGGCGCGGGCTGATGACAAGAGTTGGGGGTTGTTCAACGATGTCTTGGCCGACCGGCGCCCGGGGACATACGAGCCCTAGCCGACACCTGCAGTTGGTTGCGCTGGCCGGGACGGCCGTGGTAGAAGAGAGGCTCGCGCCGTCGTGTCCCGGCGTTCCAGATCTCTTGAGACGGGGAGGAAAGAAAGCATGACCTCGACCGGTACGCCGCAGTTGCCCGACTTCAACCCGCGCATCTCTCGGCGACGGCTCGTTCAGCTCGCCGGGGTCTCCTACGTGACCCTGGTCGCCGCAGCGTGCGGCAGCGACAAGAAGGAGACTGCTGCGCCGCTCTCCGGCACCGTCATCATGATGAACTATCCCGACTGGATGGGGAAGACCTCGGTCGCCGACTTCAAGGCTGCGACCGGAGTATCGGTCAAGCAGGTCGAGGGCCTGACCTCGGGTGTTTCCGCTGCGGCCGCCCAGATTGCGCAGAACAAGGACTCGTACGACATGTCGCTCGGAGGCCCCGTGCTCGCAGCGCAGCTCGACGCCGGAGGCCTATTGCAGCAAGTCAACTTCGACAACATCCCGAACATCTCCAACGTCGATCAGCACTTCCGCGACTCCTACCCGTGGGGCCCGCCGAGCGACTTCGGCAAAACCGGGTTCGCGTATCGCAAGGATCTCATCTCGGAGACGCCGACGAGTTGGGCGGACTTCTGGGCGCTCGCCAAGAAGTACCCGGGCAAGACCACGATGATCGACTACGACGTCGACACGCTCGGCGTCGCGTTGCTCCACAAGGGCTACTCGGTCAACTCCGCGGAGAAGTCGGAGATCGATGCCGCACGTGACGCGCTCATCGAGATCAAGCCGAACCTCCAGGCATTCCTCGCAACGGACTTCACGAAGCCCCTGCTCAAGGGCACCGCGTTCCTCGCGAGCTCCTACGACTACGACATCGCGGCTGCGCAGGGCAAGAACAAGAACATCGTCTGGGTTGCCCCGGAGGAAGGTATGCCGGCCTACCTCGACGGTTGGCTTGCAGTGAAGGGCACCGACAAGTTGCCCGAGGTCGAGGCATTCATGAACTTCCTGCTCGAGCCCAAGAACTACGCCGGGTTCATCAACGCCACCGGCGCTGCGTACGTCATGCCTGACGCGGAGCCGTACATCGACAAAGCGATCACGTCGAATCCGAGCCTCAAGTTCGACGACAAGGCCGTGCAGACGATCGAGTTCGAGAAGTTCCTGGGCGCGGACGCGACCAAGATCCGGAATCGCGCCTGGCAGGAGGTCAAGAACGCCTGATAACGCGGAGCGCGAGGCACCGCTCGTCGATCCGCTCGTTCCGCGCTATGAGCCAGGCGTCACCGCCGCCGCGCTCGCGCGTAGCCTCGGCGTGGAACGTGTGGCGCGCCTCGACGCAAACGAGGCGTGGTTCGGGCCGTTTCCGCAGGCAGTTGTCGCGGCGCAGGCCGCGGCCAGCTTCGCTCATCGCTACCCCGAGCTCGGCGCTGACCTGCTCGAGGCGCTCGCGGCGCGCCACGCTGTGCCTGTCGACGCGATCGCGCTCGGGAACGGCGCCGACGCGCTCATCGGCCTGATCTGCGCTGCGCTTCTTCGGCCAGGTGATGAGTGCGTCATGCCGGATCCGTCGTACGTGAGCTACGCGCAGGACACCCTGCGGGCGCGCGCTACACCGGTTGCGGTACCCGTTCTCGCGGACGGTCGACTCGACCTCCCGGCCATGGCTGCGGCCGTCGGCCCCTCGACGCGTCTCGTCTTCGTCTGCAATCCGAACAACCCGACCGGCGGGATGTGCACGGCGGCGGAGCTGGATGCGTTCCTCGATAACGTTCCCGCAGGCGTCGTCGTCGTTGTCGACGAGGCCTACGCCGAATACATCGATGCTCCCGATTATCCGGACGGGCCAGCCCTCACCCGCACGCGTCCGAACGTTGCGGTGCTCCGCACGTTCTCCAAGCTCTTCGGCCTCGCGGGCCTACGGATCGGCTACGTCATTGGCCCACTTTTGCTCGTAGACGCCGTCAATGCGCTCCGCCACTGGTACGACGTGTCCGACGCGGCGATCCTCGCCGCTTCCGCCTCGCTCGAAGACCCGGCCGAGGTGACGCGCCGCCAGCAGATGACGCGCGAGGCTCGCGATCTCCTCGTCGCGACACTCGAGGCATTCGGGCTGACGCCGCTTCCGTCCGTCGGCCCGTTCGTCGTCGTCCCGGTCGACGATGCGGACGGACTCGCCGAGCGATTTCTCCGGCATGCCGTCGTCGTTCGCCCGTATCCACACGCAAACGGAACGTTCATTCGGATCGCGGTTGGTGGTGAGGAGGATTTGCGCCAGGTTCAGACCGCGCTCGTTGCGCTGTCCGCCGATGATCTGTTTGGCTAGGGTGAGACGACGATGACCGATGCTGCACCGATCGGTGACCTAGGCGGCCCGGAAGGGGGAACGGCGGGCGAGGGTGGCGGCCGGCGTCGCTCACGGGCCGACCGTGCGGCGCGTCGCACTGCACGGCTCGATCATTCGCACTTTGTCACGAAGTCGCTCGAGAACGCGCTCGGAACCGTCGATCTTCTGACCGGGGAGCAGGTCGAGGCGGTTCACGAGGCGTCGCTGAGGCTCCTCGAGGAGATCGGGATCGAGTTCATGGGAGCGAGCGCCCGGGAGAGGTTCAGGGCGGCCGGTGCGATCGTCGACGACGAGTCGGGGCTCGTGCGGATCCCGCGCGAGGTCGTTGCGGCTGCGGTGAGTACGGCTCCCCGGGAGTTCACTGTCACGCCTCGTGGTGCTGATCGGAAGATCCACGCCGGCGGCACGTCTGTCTCTTTCGGGCTCGTTGCCGGCCCGCCCACGGTGCAGGACAGGATCAGGGGCCGTCGGCCCGGCAACCTCGAGGACTACATCACCTTGCTCAAGCTCGCCCAGAGCTTCGACGTAATTCATTTCATCGGGAACCAGCCGACGCCGCCGATCGAGCTCGTGCCGACCACACGGCACCTCGACACCTACCTGGCGAATGTCACCTACACCGATCGGGCGTTCCACTGTCTTGCGATCGGACGCGATCGTGTGATCGATGCGATCGAGATCACGGCCATCTCCCGCGGCCTGACGCGAGAGCAGGTGATCGACGACCCGTGTCTCTTCACGATCATCTCCGTCAACTCGCCGCGTCGCTTCGACGAGGCGATGTCGGACGGCCTGATCACGATGGCCGAGCACGGCCAGCCGTGTGTAATCACTCCGTTCACGCTGATGGGCGCGATGACTCCCGTTACTCTCGCCGCCGCTCTCGTGCAGCAGAACGCCGAAGCGCTCGCAGGGATCGCCCTCGTCCAGCTCGTTCGGCCCGGCGCAGCAGTCGTCTACGGCGCCTTCACCTCGAACGTCGATCTCCGCAGCGGCGCTCCCGCGTTCGGCACACCCGAGAACGCCCGAGCCACCATCGCTGCGGGTCAGCTCGCCCGACGCTACGGGCTCCCCTACCGCGCCAGCAACGCCTGCGCGAGCAACGCGGTCGACGCGCAGGCAGCCTACGAGTCGGAAATGTCGATCTGGTCGTCGGTGCTCGGTGGCGCCAACCTCGTCTACCACGGGGCCGGCTGGATGGAAGGCGGTCTGACCGCGTCCTTCGAGAAGCTCGTGATCGACGTGGAGATGCTCCAGATGATGGCCATGACGTTGGCGCCCTCCGATGTGACTCCCGAGGAGATCGCGGAAGGGCTCGAGGCGATCGCGAACGTGCAGACCGGCGGCCACTTCTTCGGCTCACCCCACACGCTTGCGCGATACGAGACCGCATTCTACCCGCCGCTCGTCTCGGACTGGCAGAACTACGAGTCGTGGGAGCTCGCCGGCGCGAAGACAGCCGAGGAGCGTGCGACGGCCGTCTGGCAGTCGACGCTCGAGCAGTACGAGCAACCCGAACTCGACGGGGAAATCATCGAGCGACTCGACGCCTACGTCGCCGAACGTCGAGTCACACTCCTCCACGCAGACATCTGACGACAACATGGACGACAATGGACTGAGGCCTACTCGCAGCAGCGTCACGCGTCTGCATACCTGGCTTGCGGAGACCACATTCAGTGGACTTCCGGTCGACGTGCAACGAATCGCAACCCGCTGCCTACTCGATCTGTCCGGGACGGCAGCCGCAGGAGCAACGACCCAGCTCTCACACATCATCCGCGATCACGCCGTCGAGCAGTTCAGCGCCGGCCCCAGTGGGCCGTCCGCCCGCATCCTCTTCGACGGCCGGATCGCAAGCCCGACGGGGTCTGCGCTCGCCGGTGGGATGACAATCGACAGTATCGACTCGCACGACGGGCACGTGCTGACGAAGGGCCACGCAGGTGCCGCCCTGCTCCCCGGCTTGCTCGCGCTCATCGATGCATCCGGCCGCCCGATCACTGGGCACGAGTTGTTGACGCTTCTCGCGCTTGGCTATGAGGTCGCGATCCGCGCCGGCATCTCGCTGCACTCGACCGCGCCGGACTACCACACCTCGGGGGCATGGAACGCTCTCGGTGTCGTTGCGATGGCCGGACGACTCTGGGGGCTCGACGAGAACCGCCTTCGTCACGCGCTTGGCATCGCCGAGTACCACGGCCCTCGAAGCCAGATGATGCGCTGCATCGATCACCCGACGATGCTCAAGGACGGCTCGGGTTGGGGTGCGATGACCGGAGTGAGCGGCGCCTATCTTGCAGCGAGCGGGTTCACCGGCGCACCGGCGCTCACAGTCGAGGAGGACGATGTCCGAGGGATATGGGACGACCTCGGTGAGCGCTGGCGGATCCTCGAGATGTACTTCAAGCCGTACCCGGTGTGCCGCTGGGGGCAACCCGCGATCGAGGCGGCCCTGCAGGTCCGTCGTGAGCACGGGATCGCACCGGAGGAGATCGCCGCGATCGAGGTCTTCACGTTCCACGAAGCGACTCGCCTCGATCAGCACGAACCAACGACAACCGAGGAGGCGCAGTACAGCCTGCCGTTCCCCGTTGCAGTAGCGCTCGTTCGCGGTGGACTCGTTCCGAGCGACATCACCGAGGAGGCACTCGCCGACGAAACAGTCATAGCGATCAGCAGGAAGACGCGTCTCGTCGACGACCCTGAGCTCAGCGCACGATTTCCTGCCGAGCGGTTCGCCCGCGTGCGCGTCGAACTTCGTGACGGCACGGTGGTCGAGAGCGCGACCCTCCCCGCTCGAGGCGACGCCCAGTCACCCCTCACTGACGCGGAGATCACGGCGAAGTTCCACGCGCTCGCCGACGGCCCGCTCGGCTCTCGAGCCCACCGAATCGAGGAGCTCATTTCCGCGGTGCCAAACGGAGATGACGCGGCACCGATTCTTGACGCGTTGCTCTCGCCTCTCGAGCAATGAGCCGGACGCGGGTCGAGGAGACCGTCTGGATCCCCCTTGCCGACGGGTGTCGACTTGCAGCCCGAATCTGGTTTCCCTCAACCGAGACGCTCCCCGCTCCGGCCGTCCTCGAGTACCTGCCCTACCGGCGTCGCGATCGGCACCGTGGCGACGACGCTCTCCTCCACCCGGGGCTCGCTGCGAATGGCTTCGTTTCAGTCCGCGTCGACATGCGCGGCTCAGGCGACTCCGACGGGGTGTTGCTCGATGAGTACACAGCCCAGGAAGGTGCAGACACGCTCGAAGTGATCGACTGGCTCGCGCTGCAACCGTGGAGCAACGGCTCGGTCGGCATGATCGGGCTCTCGTGGAGTGGCTTCAACTCGCTGAGGGTTGCGGCGTTGCGCCCACCTGCACTCAAAGCGATCGTTGTGACGTGCGCGTCCGACGACCGCTATGCAGACGACATGCACTACATGGGCGGATGTCTGCTCAACGACAACCTCCAGTACGGAGCCACGCTCTTCACCTGGCTAGCGACACCGCCCGACCCCGAGATCGTCGGCGATCGGTGGCGACAGATGTGGCTGGAGCGCCTGGAGGCAGTCGAGCCGCCCGCCGCACGATGGATGTCCCATCCGACGAACGACGCGTACTGGACGGCCGGAGCTCCGAGCCAACCAGATGGCCGGATCGAAGCCGCCGTTCTGGCGGTCGGTGGTTGGGCCGACGGCTACACGAACGCAGTGCTCCGCCTCCTCTCCACGATCTCGGGCCCGCGCAAGGGGCTGATCGGCCCCTGGGGCCACGCCTACCCGCACGTCGGGACACCCGGCCCGCGGATCGACTTCATCGGCATTGTCGCCCGCTGGTTCGATCACTGGCTCCGTGACATCGAGACCGGGATCATGGACGAGCCGATGTTGACTGCGTGGCTCCAGGAGAGCGAGCTACCCCGCGCGCGATTCAACGTACGAGCCGGCCGCTGGATCACCGAGCCCGTCTGGCCGAGCCCCGCAGTGACTCCGACGGTGCTCCAACTCGCCGGCAGCAGCCTGGCCCACCGTCCTGCGCCCGTCGATCGCGAGATCCGCTCGCCGGCGGACACCGGTCTCGCATCCGGTGAATGGTGTCCATACGGTGCCGGAGACGAACTCCCGACAGACCAGCGCGAGGATGACAACCGCTCTCTCGTCTTCGACGGCGATCCGCTCGAGCAGCCTCTCCAGCTGCTCGGAGGGCCTCGGCTCGAGCTCGACGTGTCGGCCGACGTTGCCGACGGGCAACTTGCCACCCGGCTCCTCGACGTCGCGCCCGACGGGACGTCTGTCCGCATCACCTACGGCCTCGTGAACCTCCTGCACCCGAACGGAAACCCGCGCGCCGAATCGCTCGAACCAGGGACGGTCTGTCACGTCGATCTCCGGCTCAACGATGTGGCCCACGAGCTTCCCGTCGGACATCGTTTGCGGCTCGCAATCTCGACCTCATACTGGCCGCTCGCCGTTCCCGCTCCGATGCCGTTCACGGTCACGGTGCACGCAGGTCAACTTGAGATCCCCGTGCGGACACCACCCGACGCCGAACCCTCCCTTGCTCTGGGCAAGGCCTGGAGCCCGCCCTCACTCGACGTCGATGTGCTGGCCCCACTGGAACGCGGCCGCGTGCTGATCGAGCGTCCCGCGGACGAACAGGCTGAGACGCGCGTGGAGGTCGTGCGCAACCTCGGCGTCGTGAGGATCCGCGACGTCGACCTCGACCTGACAGCACTCGGAAGCGAGACCTACACGGTGCACCACGCCGACCCGGCGACGGCGCGGGCCGTCGCACGTCGCACAGTCGCGTTCGCACGCCGAGAATGGCATGTCCAGATCGAGACCGTTAGCACGCTTACCTTCGAGGAGGGCGATTGGGAGCTCGAGTCGACACTCGAAGCGACGGAGGCCGGCACCACCGTGTTCTCTCGACGCTGGCGCACGCGGCATCCGCGCCACAGCGAGCGATGAGCGGCACTCAGTGGGAGTCTAGACTCAGCCTTCCTCGCAGCACCCCACCGGCCTGCCGATCAAGAAGGAGATGACGTGAGCACCGAGCACTTCCTCGACGCCAGCCTGATGCACCACGATTGGGACAACAGCCGTGAGCCGGTTCTGGCCATCGCGTCCGGCGACGTCGTGCACTTCGACCTGGCGGTCGCGGGAGCAGGGCAAGTCAACGAGCAATCGAGGATCGAGGACGTGCAGTGGGATTGGGACTCGCTCTACAACCTCGGCGGCCCGATCCACGTCGAAGGCGCCCAACCGGGCGACACTCTCGAAGTCGAGGTGCTCGACTTGATTCCGGGCCCGTGGGGATGGACCGCAATCATTCCCGAACTCGGCCTGCTCGCCGCCGATTTTCCCGACCCCTACCTGAAGATCTTCGACCTGCGCAACGGCACGACCGCACAGGTAGCCGAAGGAGTTCTCGTGCCGATCGAGCCGTTTCTCGGGACAATGGGCGTTGCCACCGACGAGCCCGGCCGCTTCGCCCCGTTCCCACCGCATCGCGGCGGCGGCAACATCGACACCCGCCATCTCGTCGTCGGCTCCCGATTGCGGCTCCCCGTCTGGTGCGAGGGAGCGCTCTTCTCATGTGGTGACGCGCACGCTGCGCAGGGGGACGGCGAGGTCTGCGTGAGCGCCATCGAGTGCGCGATGGGCGCGACGCTGCGACTCACGACGCACCGAAGGTCGACCCCCGGTCCGTCGTTCCAGGTACCCGACCGGGTCGGGCTCCCAGGCCCCTACTACGGAACCATGGGCATCGACGCAGATCTGATGGAGGGGGCGCGCACCGCCGTCCGGAACATGATTCTCTGGCTCGTGGAGGAGCACGGCCTTAGCAGGGAGGACGCGTATGTCCTTTGCAGCCTCGCGGGCGACCTTCGCATCCTCGAAATCGTTGACGCAGGTGTCTGGAACGTTGGGATGACTATGCCGCTCGGCGTCTTCGTCTGACGCACTGAGTGGAGTGGCGGCCCAGCGGGAGGATCCCCGCTGGCATCGGTCCCAAGGTCGCCCGCCGATCGCCCGTGGGGCGATCTGGCCTCGAGAATGCGAGCGGGATCACGCCAGGCGACCGCTTTCCAATCCTCTCCAATGGTCTCGCCCCGTACCGTAGGCGCGTTCAGAGGGGCGATCGCATAGGGCTTCCCGAAACGCCTCGCGCGCTTGCTCGAGGGCTGAGATACAGCCACGGAGTCTTCGCGCGTTTGCGCGGATGCCCAGAGGCGCGTCGCGCGCATGTTTCGGCGCGTCGTTCGGCCACTTTGCAACCGGACTGCCTCGAACCGACAGCCGCCAAACCCTGATCGACAGCCGCCTGACGGGCCAATCGCGACAACAAAATGACGTAACAAAAAGAGCCATTTCACTGCATTTCAAGCCAAAAACCGCTTGAAATTGGGGAAGCCGACGCGCGGACTCGAACCGCGGACCCCTTCATTACGAGGGATCGCCAGCGTGGGCAACGGGGTCCTGCCGTGTCCGCTCGGGGCCAGGAAACGCCTGCATGCTGCCCACATTGCGGTGGACTGCTCGGGACACCGGAGGACGGCGCTGGACAGGGCGCTGTACGCGGAGAGTACGCGGGCGCTGATGACGACGAAGACGATTTAGCCGACGAAGACGACGGCCCGCGTTCACAGCGCGGGCCGTCTGATCGCGCCCGACAACCGCGACCTGGTGGTTCAGGTCATGAGCCGTCCGGCTGAGGCTACAGCAGTGCGGGAGCGCTGCACGCGCGGGTGGCGAGGCCAGTCGTGCAAGAAGCGAACCTGCTCCATCTGCGGTGTGGTGTGGGCGCGTGACTGGCGACGGGTGTTGTTCGAGGCACTCCAGGCCCCGGGCGTGCCGGTCGTCATGTCGGCCGTCACGCCTCCCGGTGCGGAGGGGCTGCCCTGGGACGAGAAACACTGCGCGAACCTCGGGCCGCATAACCACAGCTCGCGGCACGGTTGCCGCGTCGACGGGGACGCTCTCTCTGAGTGGTCTCGCGATATCTCAAAGCGATGGAAGCGGCTCCACAACGGCGCACGCAATGCCTGCAAGCGCGACATGGGCCGATGCCTGCCGCTGTCGGTGCGGGCGTGGGAACCACAAAAGCGCGGGCCGGGTCACGTCCACCCGGTCTTCCATCTGTATTCGCCGGCTGATGTGGTGGTGGCGCAGTGCTACCTGGGCCACCTGGCGCGGCTCGCGCCGAAGCACTCTTTCGGGTTCGTCGGTGAGAAGGAGGGCAAGAGCATGCAGATCATGGACGGTGGGCGGGCCGCCGCGTACCTCTCGAGCTACTTCATATCCGGCAAGGGACGGAAAGCGACCCTGCAGGAGAATGCACGAAACCCGCACCTGCCACGCATGCTGATCTGGGTCTCCCCCTCACTCACAGGAGCCACCGGCATCACGATGCGGAACCTTCGCCGCTGCCGACAGCTCTGGGCGGTACGGATGGGATTCCTCGATCCGCCGTCGTGGACGGGCGCTGACCTGGCTCGAATCGTGCTCCTGGCGGGACCGTGGCCAAGCAGGGGACCGTGACGGGCTCCGCGGCGGGCGGCCCGCGGGACACGCCTCCCGGCAGGGAGGCCGGCCCGCGGGAGGCCGCGGAGGATCTCGGGCACCCCTCCCGGGGTATTACGGCCAGAGACCGTGACGAGGTTGTAGACGGCTGGACGATCGATGTCGAGGGCGTAACGCCATGCTGCGGCGCGACGCTGTCGTTCGAGGGAGAGCCCGTGACGTGCCCAGGTGTCGTGGCCGAGGCGTTCCGCTGCCCACTCTGTGACTCTCTCCTCCGAATCGGAGGCGTCGAGACCGTCAACGCGTTCGAGCTGGCGCCTTGCCCCTGCGAGGTGTGCGACTGGAACGACGTCCCCACAGAAGGCCCGCTCTGCGTCCACTGCAATCTGTGTGAACGCCATTGCGACGGCGACGAGTATCCCGAGGAGTGGCCCGAAGGGCATCAATTCGAGCCTGCTCTGGGCGACGATGCCGGCTGGCAGTCAGCCTGAAATGTGGTGGCCCGGGCGGGGGGAGACTCCGTGTTCAGGTGTTCCCGAGCGGGTACTCCGGGGGCACGAGCTTCTCGATCGTCAGTGGAGGGAAGCGATAGAGCGGGACGGTCGCGCGGAGGCCCCGCCCGGGGGCGGCGGGGGCTCTATCCCCGCCGCGCCGCCGCTGGGTAGCAGGCTCGAAGGACCCCGTGTCAAGGGCCGAAGGGCCGAAGGCCCGTACCCGCGCAGCGGGTTTACACGGGTGGAGAGTCTGCTAACGGCGGGCCGTAGCGTGAGCGTCTCACGTCGCAATCTGCGAACGCGCGCGCAGGCTCTGCGACTTGACTACGCATAGCACCGTGGCAACGGAGCTCAGGCTGTCGGTGTACCCTCGTCCAAGTGAAGATCACCGAGCTGGAGATCAGCAATTTTAGGGCTCTCACTCATCTGGAAATGAAGGGGATGGGTGGCGGCGTAGTCCTAGCCGGCCCCAACGGGTGCGGGAAGTCATGCGTGCTTGATGCAATTCGGCTCTTGAAGTCTGTCTATGGCGGCTATCAGGCGAATGAATGGCACAGCTGGTTCGGCGAGTTCCAGATTGACCTCCAGCGCCCCGAGCAGGTGATCAGGGTACTTCAGGACTCAAGCCGGCGACTTGTAATTCGTGCGGTCTTCGAGTTCGCGGATGATGAGAAAGCATATCTCCGTGCAAACGCAGTGGAGCTCGCGCGGGCAGCGGTGTGGCGGGAGGTAGTTCCTGAGCTCGCGACCTGGCGATCATTTGGGATGCTGCCGTTCGCGTCACAGTTCCGCGTTCACAACGACGAGGTCGATGAGAAGACGACCATCGCAGTGGGCGAACTGATGGCATCGCTCGACTCGGCTACCTTCACGGCGCAGCTGGTCGTCGAACCAACGGGCGTAGTCAGCAGCACGGAACCCTCGCGCGTCTTGGAACTCGCGTTCAGCAACTACGAGCCCGAGTCGCTAGGAGTGCTCGACTTCCACAGCGCAAATCGCCAGTACAACCGAGAGAACGTCGGAGGCGTCAACCTCGACGTGAGCGGCGTCGCTGAGCAGCGTCGCCAAAACTCGCTCTATAACTTTCAGAACAAGTACGCGGGGCTTAAGAGCGAGATGGCGTCCGCGTACGTTCGCCGAGTGCTGGCCGAGCGGGGCGGCGGCAGCGTCGTCGGCACCGGGCCGGATCTCGTGAGCTCACTTCAGGAACTGTTCGAGACATTCTTTCCGGGGAAGTCGTTCACTGGCCCTGAGCCAACGCCGGAGGGCGGTGTGATTTTCCCCGTTCACCTGGCAGATGGGAGCACCCACGATCTTGACGAGCTTAGCTCGGGTGAGAAGGAAGTCCTCTACGGCTACATGCGGCTGCGCAACTCAGCCCCGCGGAACTCCGTAATCCTGCTCGACGAACCGGAGCTCCACTTAAACCCGCGATTGATAAGCGGACTCGCGCGCTTCTACTTCAACCAGCTCGTGACCGCCAGCAACAACCAGCTATGGCTCATCAGCCACTCTGACACACTGCTACGCGAAGCGGTGAACCTCGACGGCTTCGAGGTTTACCACATGCGACGCGGTGATAGGTCTCACCCGGAGCGGAATCAGGTCGCTCTTATCGAAGCCGGCGAAGAGTTGGAGCGGCTCGTTATCGAGCTTGTCGGCGACTTGGCCGCGTATCGCCCGGGTTCAAAGGTCGTTCTGTTCGAGGGTGGTGGCGATGTGGAGTTCGATGTACGCATGGCATGTCGGCTGTTCCCTGAGTTTGAAGCGGCAGTGAACCCGATCGCAGCCGGAAACAAGCGCCAAGTGACCGCTCTCCACGAAGTCCTCAGCAGGATTGGCGAAGGCACGCTTAGCGCCAGGTTCTACGCAATTCGCGATCGCGACAGCGCCATCAACCGCGCCGAAGAAACCGCGCGCGCGTACACATGGGATGTTTACCACATTGAGAACTACCTCCTCGACGCTGAGTACATCCTTCGCGCTATGACGGAGCTGAGTCGCGCAGACGACATGCACGATGTGGCCGCAGTTGACGACGCGCTAAAACGCTGTGCCGAAGACGCAATCGGGCCATTGATTCGGCATCGACTCCTTACGCTCGTCAATGACCAACTCAGGGGAGCATTGGAGATCGGGGTCGACCCGGCGGCGCTATCAATGGCCGAAGCGATAAGTGAACGGGTAACCGGTGCAGTAGGACGCGCCACAGACCTGTCGACAGCCGAACTGTCGCGCGAGACGCTACAAGCCGCGGAAACAAGCATTCGAGGTGAACTGTCCGACCAGCTCGCGAGCGGCGAGTGGCGGAAGACTTTCCGCGGAAGGGACATCCTGAGCCGCTTCTCTGACAGACACGTCGGTGGTTTGGGTTATGAACCTTTCCGGGACCTGATACTCGCGCGGATGCGTGATGACAACTTCCAGCCGGCTGGCATGTCCGCGGTGTTAGCGAAAATCATGTCCGATCAGTTTCCTTAAGCGCATCGCGCCATTTCGTCAGGTTTCCGCCCCCTGATCCTGTGGCGAGTCGGGGGTTGGCCCCGAGGCTCG
>JBKJVI010000078.1:0-41090 GCA_046590225.1 Gaiella sp.
CGATCGAGCGGCCCTCGGACCGCCACACGCTGCGACCGCTCACGCCTGCTTCGGCTTCGGCTTGTGCTTGCGCTGACGATCGGCGACGAGCTTGATCACGCGCATGGCCGTCTCCTCGACGCTGAGATCGGAGACGTCCAGAACGGGACAGGCCAAGCGCCGGTGGATTGCGGTCGCCTCGTCAAGCTCCTCGTAGACGTCGAGGAGGCCGGCGTAGCGCTTCTTTGGGCCACCCATCGTCGCGACGCGATTGGAGCGAATCTCGGAGAGCCGCTGTGCCTCGATCGTCAGCCCGACGACCTTCGCGGGATCGATCTCGAACAGCGCCGGCGGCGGCTTGATGCCTTTGACGATCGGCACGTTGGCGGCCTTGTGACCGAGGTATCCGAGATAGATCGAGAGTGGCGTCTTCGACGTCCGGGAGACGCCGACGAGCACCACGTCCGCCTCGTCGAGTCCGCTACCGACGCCGTCGTCGTACTTGACCGCGAACTCGATCGCCTCGATCCGCTTGAAGTAGGTCTGATCGAGAGGGGGTCGGGCTCCGGGGGTCATGCGCGCCGCAGCCCCCGAGACCCGCGCGATCGAGTCGATCGGGTGGCCGAGAAGGTCGCAGTAGTGGACGCGGGCTCTCCGGCACAGTTGGCGCATAGCCTCGCGCAAGCCCGGCTCGACGAGCGTGTACACCATCACTGCTGGGCGTCCACGGGCGGTCGCGACGGCGAGCGCGAGATCGTCGACCGATTCGACACGGGGATGCCTGATCTCGCTGAAGGCCTGCTCGGGGAACTGCGCCTCGAGCGCCAGGACGAGACGTGCCGCCGTCTCGCCCGTTGAATCCGAGACGATGTGCAGCTCGACCGGGGTCTGTTCTTCCGTCGCCACGCGCGGAGGGTATCCGGTGTGGCCGCCCCGGGGTTACGATCGGGCGCATGACCGCTGCGACGCTCCCCGTCTCCCTCGACGACATCGAGGCCGCCGCACAACGCCTCGACGGCATTGCCGTCCGCACGCCGCTCCTGCGGCTGCCGCTCGACGATGACGTCTACATCAAGCCCGAGAGCCTCCAGCGGACGGGGTCGTTCAAGTTCCGCGGTGCGTACAACGCGCTCGCATCTACACCGTTCCGCTCGATCGAAGGTGGTGTCGTCGCAGACTCGAGCGGGAACCACGCGCAGGGCGTCGCCGCAGCCGCGGCGCTCCACGGCGTGCCTGCGACGATCGTGATGCCCGACAACGCCGCCCCCGTCAAGGTGCTGCGAACCGCTGCCTGGGGAGCCGAGATCATCCGGTGCGCCAACTCGAGTGACGAGCGACAGCGCCTGGCCGCTGAGATCCGCGACGGCCGGGGGCTCGAGTACATCCCGCCCTTCGACGACGCACGAATCATTGCCGGGCAGGGAACCGTCGGGCTCGAAATCGCGCAGGTGCTTCCGGACGTGCGGACGGTCATCGTTTGCATCGGCGGTGGCGGCCTCATCTCGGGTGTCGCGACCGCGATCAAGGCGCTTTGCCCGAACGCCCGTGTTGTCGGCGTCGAGCCCGAGCTCGCGGCGGATGCGCAGGAGTCCCTGCGTGAGGGGCGCATCGTCAGCTGGCCCGCGGACAAGGTCACGCGCACGGTCTGCGACGGGGTGCGTACGCAGGAGATTGGAGTGTTGAACTTCGCCATCATCAGTGCCCTCGTGGACGAGATCGTGACCGTCCCGGAGGAGGCGGTGCTCGAGGCGATGCGCTGGCTCGCCCTCGAGGCGAAGCTCCTCGTCGAGCCTACGGGAGCGCTGACATGGGCGGCGCTGCAGACCGGTGCGGTCGCCGTCGACGGGCCGACGGTGCTGATCGTCTCCGGCGGCAACGTCGATCCCGCCATGGCAGCCGCGGCGCTCATGCGATAGCCCCTTCGACCTCTACGGCGGCTTGTCCTGCGACGTGCGCGCGTGTATCCTCGGCGCCACAAGCAGGATTAGCCCCGACCGGAGGAGGTGAGCCACATGAACGACAACGCTATAAGCCGTCATGCGGTGACTTCCGGTCGCAGCTGCGTCTGAGGACGCTCGGAGTCTGATCGTGTGGCGGCGTGCCCGCGCGAACGTGCGGGTAGCCATCGGCCCATACTGAGGAGATCCGAATGACTGAATTCGACGGCGAGCATCGCGCTCGCCTCGTCCGTCTTGCCGACCTGCCGAGCGCCACGATCGGCGATCACATCTGGTACCCGCTCCGTCGGACGCTGGAGATCACCGGGTTCGGCGTCGGGGTATACAGCGCAGCCACTGCCGGCGAGGTACTCGTCGGAACCCACGACGAGACGAGCTCGAGCTCAAACCGGCACGAGGAGCTCTACATCGTGCTCGCTGGTCGCGCGCTCTTCGAGGTCGACGGGCTGGCGCTCGAGATCGGCCCGGAGGAGTTCCTCGTCGTCGATCCCGGGGCGAGACGGGGCGCGAAAGCGCTCGTCGATGGGACGAGCGTGCTCGTGATCGGAGGCACACGGGGGACGGTGTTGCCAGCACCGTACGAGCACTGGTACGCGGCGCTCACGACCGACGACCCTGCCGAGTCCGCCCTGATCGCAGCGGCTGGACTCGTCGACCATCCCGAGCACGGACAGCTGAACTACCAGCTCGCTTGCTTCCGAGCTCTCGCCGGTGAGCTCGAGGCTGCTGGGCGCCATCTACGGCGGGCTGTGACGGCAGACGAGCGCGCCTGGGATTGGCTCGTCGACGACACCGACCTGGATTCGCTTCGCTCCGTCCCTGGATGCGTGCCGACGAGGACGACGGTTGGGCCGTTGTACATAGAGCAAGCCGGCCATGGGCCGGCGGTCGTGCTGCTCCACGCGGGCATCGCGGATCGGAGGATGTGGGATCCGCAATGGGTCGAGTGGCCCGCCGATCTGAGCGTGACGCGTCTCGACCTTCGCGAGTTCGGCCGCTCGGAACGGGCGGATGGCTCATTTTCTCACGCCGGCGACGTGCTTGCGATGCTTGATGCGCTCTCGATCGCGCGAGCCGTTCTCGTCGGAGCATCTCTCGGCGGGCTCGTCGCGCTCGATCTGGCAGCCTCGCACCCCGAGCGGGTCGTCGGCCTGGTGCTTGCCGACCCGGCACTTCCCGGCCGCTCCTGGTCGGCCGTGCTTCAGGCCCACTTCGCTGCCGAAGAGGCTGCATTCGCTACCGGGGATCTGGGGCACGCAACGGAGCTCAATGTCGATTTCTGGCTACCGGCGGCGAGCGAGCCTGTTCGAGCGGCGATCCGTGACCAACAGCGAGCCGCGTTCGAGCTCCAAGCTGAAGGCGGTGGCGACGAGTCGCTGCTCACAAGAGAGCTCCTACCCCGCCTGTCGTCGCTCGACACGCCAACGCTCGTCCTTGTCGGCGAGTCCGATCACGCAGACTTCCACACGATCGCCGACCTTCTGGCGACTGAGCTTCCGAGCGCTCGGAGGGAGACGGTCCGACAGGCAGGGCATCTGCCGAGCCTCGAACAGCCTGCTGCCTTCGACGCGATCGTACGGCCTTTCGTGGGGTCGATCACGTGAGGTCGCATCCTGGGCCGACAGGATCAGGCGATCGGCACCCCGGCACGGAGCTCGGGGTGGTAGCGGAGCAACCGCTCGTCGAGGTCGTCGAGTTCGCGGGTGCGCGCGATCGCCGGGCGAGTGCCGACACGAGCGTAGTGCGCAGCGAGCGCCGGGCCGCCGAGAACGTAGTCGTCGGTGTAGCTCTCCCACCCCTTGAGCATGTACAGGTAGATGTCTGCGACCGAGAACTCCTCGCCGAGGCACCATGTACGCCCCGCGAGCTCGGCTTCGAGGTAGCGGCCGTGCGCGTCGAGCTTCTGCCAACCCTTCCGACTGATCCCCTCGTGACCCGAGAGATCGTCGGTGAGAAACTGAGGGCTCGTGAGGGGCAGAAACGCACCGTGCAGCGTGTTCGAGAGCCACATCACCCAGCGCAGCAGCTCACCGCGGCCCGGCTCGCCCGGCGCCGGGCCAAGCGTCTGTGCGGGCAGCCGCTCGACGAGGTAGAGAAGAACGGCACCCGTTTCGTAGACGGCCTCGTCGCCGTCTCGGAGAGCGGGAACGCGTTGCAAGGGGTTCGCCGCGGAGAAGCTCGGTGCGTCGTCGCGGCGCCTCGGGTGGACATCCACGGTCGTGTACTCGGCGCCGGCCTCCTCGAGCGCGGCGCGAGCCGCGAAACTGCAGGACCCCGTGATCTGAAAGAGCTCGAGCACGGTTCGACGCTAGCCGCAGTGGCCGACCCTGCGCCGCACCGGCGCATAACGCTTGTGCTGATTCAACGCATGTCGTTCTACGTGCGCGCGGCAATCGGGAGCGCACGGCCACCCGTCAGCGCCAGCAGGTCAGCCGGAGCCAGTTCGATCTCGAGCCCGCGGCGTCCGGCGCTGACGTGGATCGTGTCGCACGCGAGCGCCGATGCGTCCAGCACGGTGGGAAGCCGCTTTCGCTGGCCGAGTGGGCTGATCCCGCCCGTGACGTAGCCGGTCGTCCGTTCGGCCAGTTTCGGATCGGCCATCGAAACGCGCTTGCCGAGCGCCTTCAGGTCGAGCTGTGCCTCAACCGGGACGATCGCGACGGTGAGCGTGCCGTCCACGTCCGCGACGAGCGTCTTGAAGATATGCCCCGGTTCGATACCGAGCTTCTCTGCGGCCTCGAGACCATACGAGGCGGCCTTCGGGTCATGGACGTACTCGTGCACTTCGAACGCGATCCCGGCTCGCTGCGCCGCAACGATTGCCGGCGTGCCTTTCCCCGCCATCGCGTCTAGCGTAGGGCGTCGAGTGCGGTGCGCGCGAACACGGCGATCCCGTCACGCAACGCCGCCTCGTCGATGTCGAACCGTGGATGGTGATGCGGAAACGTCGTCTCAAGCTCCTCGTTGCCGGACCCGACCCAGAAGAACGCCGCGGGAGCGACCTCTGCATAGGCGGAGAAGTCCTCGCCGCCCATGACGGGAGGAAACTCGACCAGAGCGCTCTCCCCGAGCTCGATGATCGCCGCCTGACGCACAGCTGCCGAGGCGTCGTGATCGTTGACGACCGGGTCGTAGCCGACCTCGAAGGAGAAATCGTACGTGGCTCGGTGGGCCGACGTGATGCCTGCGATGACCCGCTCCATCGCGTCGCGCACCTCGGCGCGCCTCGATGTCGACAGCGTTCTCACCGTTCCGCCGAGCCTCACGGATCCGGGGATCACGTTCCGGGCGACCCCGGCCGCGAGCGTCGTCACGGAAACGACAACGGAATCGAACGGATCGGTCTCACGCGCGACGATCTGCTGGAGGTTGGTGATCACCTGGGCAGCGATGGCGACCGGATCGACAGTCTCATGCGGGTTTGCCCCGTGGCCCCCGCGGCCGATGATGTCGAGCGTGAACAGGTCAGCTGCAGCCATCACCGGACCTGCGACCGACGAGACCTTGCCTGTCTCGAGGCCGGAGAGCAGATGGACGCCGGCAACGAGGTTTGCGCCCTCGATCGCACCGGAGTCGACGACGCCTCGAGCTCCGCCCGGCGGCAGCTCCTCGGCGTGCTGAAAGACGAATCGCACCTCGCCGGCGAGCTCGTCGCGGCGCTCGCAGAGAAGCTGCGCGGCGCCGAGAAGCATCGCGGTGTGGCCGTCGTGCCCACAGGCGTGCATCACACCCGGCCGCGTGGAGACGTAGGGCACGTCGTTCTCCTCCGTGATCGGCAACGCATCCATGTCCGCGCGAAGAACGACGACCTTGCCCGGTCGCGCACCCCGAAGTCGTGCGACGACGGCGGTTCCGGCGGGCCGCTCGATCTCGAGGTCGCCGAACGACCGCAGCGTCTGCTCGACGAAAGACGAGGTCTCGTGCTCCTCGAACGAGAGCTCGGGATTGGCGTGCAGGTGCCTGCGCCAGGCGATCGCGCGGGCCTCGAGGTCGTCCGAGACGAGGCGCGAACTCGATGCAGTCATGGTCATCGAGAGGCACGCTACCGGGAACATCGGCCGTTGCGCATGGGTAAGGTCAGACGCATGGCCGACTCCGTCACGATGGACAAGATCGTCTCGCTTTGCAAGCGACGAGGCTTTGTGTTCCCGTCCTCGGAGATCTACGGCGGGCTTGGTTCCTCGTACGACTACGGGCACTACGGCGTGCTGCTGAAGGACAACATCAAGCAGCGCTGGATGTCCGCGATGGTGCAGGAACGCGATGACATCGTCGCTCTCGACTCCTCGATCATCCTGCATCCCGAGGTGTGGAAGGCGTCCGGGCACGTCGGTGGATTCTCCGACCCCCTCGTGGACTGCAAGTTCTGCAAGAAGCGCTACCGCGCCGACCATCTCGAGGACGCCCAGTGCGGCCAGCGGCCGAGCAAGCGGCCCGGCGAGACGTCCGACTGCGACCTCACCGAGGCACGCCAGTTCAACCTCATGTTCGAGACGCGCGTCGGCGCGATGGAAGAGACCGGTGTCCCGGTCTACCTGCGGCCCGAGACCGCACAGGGGATCTTTATCAACTTCAAGAACGTCGCCGGAATCGCGCGTCGCAAGCCGCCGTTTGGGATCGCGCAGGTCGGCAAGTCGTTCCGTAACGAGATCACGCCTGGCAACTTCATCTTTCGCACGCTCGAGTTCGAGCAGATGGAGATGGAGTTCTTCGTTCCTCCGGGTGACGCGGACGAGTGGTACCGCTACTGGGTCGACGAACGCTACGCCTGGCACCGCCGCTATGGCATCCGCGAGAGCCATCTGCGCATTCGCCCGCACGAGGCCGATGAGCTGTCGCACTATTCGAGCGGAACGAGCGACCTCGAGTACCTCTTTCCGATCGGCTGGTCGGAGCTCGAAGGGATCGCGAACCGCGGCGACTTCGACCTTTCGGCACACACGGCGGCTTCGGGGACGAAGCTCGAGTGGGTCGAGCAAGACGGCAGCCGCTACACGCCGCACGTGATCGAGCCTGCACTCGGCGTGAACCGGTCGATGCTCGCGTTCCTCGTCGACGCCTACGACGAGGAGATCGTGGCCGAGCGAAAGCGTACGGTTCTCCGGCTCCATCCACAGCTCGCGCCGGTGAAGGCAGCGGTGCTGCCGCTGATCGGCAAGAGCGACGACATGTCCGGCCGCGCCCGGAAGCTCTACGAGGAGCTACGCCAGGTGATCTCGGTCGAGTACGACGACGGTGGTCAGATCGGCCGGCGCTATCGCCGTCACGACGAGATCGGCACGCCCTACGCGCTCACGATCGACGACCAGACGCTCGAGGACGACACGATCACGATCCGTGAGCGCGACTCGCTTGCGCAGGAGCGAATCTCGATCGCACGCGCCCGGGAGCACGTGCTCGATCGCCTTGCCGAGCCCTGGAGCTCGCCGAAGGTCGACGCCGCGTAGGAACCGCAGCGTACGCCGGTCAGCGAGCCGGCCAGCGCTCCATCGCACGCCCATCCGGTGTCGCGAAACCGACCTTGGCGTACAGGCGGTGCATGTCCCTCGTGTGCAGAAGCCACTTGGTCTGCGCCAGCGGGCCCTCATCCACCGTGAACCGAACGAGCTCGGCCCCGAGGCCTCGACCGCGGAACTCCTCGAGGACGTAGACGTCGGCGAGGTACGAGACAGTGTGGCCGTCCGAAACGACGCGCGTGAAGCCCACCTGGCTGCCCTCAGAGGTGTCTCCGGTACCGTCGGCAACGTGAGAAGGGTCGGGATCATGGTCTGCGTGGCACTGCCGCTTGCGGTCACGGATCTGCTCGTGAAAGCGACCATGCCGACCGCAACCCGGCTGATGTGTTCGCGCTCGCCGGCACCTTCGCGCTCGTTGTGGTGATCGGCGTCTGGCTGATCCGCAACCGCGACCTGATCCCACCACCGAACGAGGTGCGCGCGACCCGTGGCAGGGCGTTCCGACGCCTTTTCGAATGACGCCAGCAGATATTTAGACAATTTCTTGACACAACATCCGTCCGGTGCAGTACCATGGGAGAAATGACCGTGAGTACCGCGTCGCCGTTCGTCCCTTCTCTTGCCTCGCTCGATGGACTCGTCCCTCATGAGGGCCTCCTCACGCCGGTCGAACTCGAGGATGTTGCCCGGGGACTCGCGGCCCGTACCGACGTCTGGGAGCCACTCGTTCACGACGATGCCGCCCACCGGCGCTACGAGCTCGTCTACGAGGACGACCGAATGGACGCCTGGATCCTTTCCTGGATGCCCGGTCAGGGCACCGGGTTCCACGATCACTACATCTCGGGCGTCGGTCTCTGCATCGCGCGTGGCTGTGTGCGCGAGGATCTGATGGTGTATGGCGGCGAGCCTCAATCACGGGCGCTGCAGGAGGGCGAGACGCGGCGAGGCGGACCCGGGTACATCCATCGCGTCAACCACGAAAGCGGCCTGCCTGCTGTGTCCGTGCACGTCTACTCGCCACGACTCGACTGGGTCGGTCAGTACCGGCTCGACGAGGACGGCGTCATGCAGCGCGAGGTGCGGCCCGGCCGCAACGAGCTCACCGAGCAACTCGTCGCCGACGGTGCGCTGCACAACGTCCTCGAGCGCTTCTAGCCTCTCGCGCCTCAGGCGGAGACGGTCTTCAGGCGGAACCCGCCATGGTGCTCGTACGAGGCCGTCACAACAGCGTGCGCGTCCCGTTGAGCCCGCTCACCGAGGCCCGCAGTCATCGCAGCCGCGATCGGTGTGTGGAGAAGCACCCGCATCCCGTGTACGCCCTCGGGCGAGAGTGCGATCCCACCGGGATCGCAACCCCGGCAGGCCCCGCCACCCGCTGCGGGAAGAAACGCAACGAGAGGCTCGCCAGAACCACACTCGACACACGTCTCGAGGTGAGGCATGTACCCCGAGACCCAGAGCAGCTTGAGCTGAAACGAGAGCACGACCGGATCGAGCGCCGCACGCGACCCACGCTGCAGCGGAGCCTCGTCGAGAGCGTCGAGGAACCGCGTCAGCGCCAGGAACGCCCTCTCGTTCGCCTCCTGCTCGGTGAAGAGCTTCAGCATCGCCTCGAGCCCGATCATTCCCACCTGGAGCCTGTACGGCTCGGAGCGAATGCGGTCGTGCGAACGAACGAGCGATGCCCCGGTAACGGTGTCGAGGTCGCCACGACCCTGATGCAGCACGAGCTCGACGTGAGAGAACGGCTCGAGACGCGCGCCGAACCGCGATTTCGTCTTGCGGACTCCCTTGGCAACGGCCCCGACGCGCCCCCTGTCCTCGGTGTAGACGTGCAAGATGCGGTCGGCCTCACCGAGCCGGAAGGAGCGGAGGACAACGGCCTCGCTGGTGGTCGACCGAGCCATGGCTCCAGTGTACGAGTGGCCATGGCCGGAGCGAACGGCGTTGTTCGCGATTTCGACGGGAATAGCCGACGAGATGCACGCGTTTATGCTCCCCAGTGCCCGACATCGTCCTCTATACCACCGCGTGGTGCGGGTATTGCATTCGCGCAAAGGCACTCCTTGAAGATCTTGGACTCGCCTACGACAATGTCTCGCTCGACGACGATCCGCGCTTTCGCCAGAGGGTCTACGATCTCGGTCACCAGTGGACGGTGCCGCTCGTCGTGATCGACGGGCAACCGATCGGCGGCTATGACGAGCTCGCCGCGCTCCATCGCTCGGGCGCATTGGCCGAGCGGTTCGCCGCGTAGCGCCTCCTCGTCGCTGCCTCTACGCCGGCAGCGTCTGACAGTCCGGGCAGTAGGTCGTCGTTCGCCCTCCGACGACGATGCGGACGAGCGGTGCGCCGCAGCGGTCGCACGGCTCTCCCCCGCGTCCGTACGCCCGAAACTCGTCTTGCATCGAGCCGTAGCTACCGTCAGGTTGGGCGTAATCGCGAAGCGTCGATCCCTGGCGTTCGATCCCCTTGCGCAGCACGCGACGGATCGCCCGATGCAGCCGTCCGAGCTCTGCGTCATCGAGACTGCCGGCGACGCGACGAGGATGCAGACTGCTGATCCACAGCGCCTCATCGACGTAGATGTTCCCGAGCCCTGCGAGAGTGCGCTGGTCGAGGAGCGCGGCCTTCAGCGGCGCTCGCCGCCCCTCGAACCGGGCGCCGAGCTGCACCGCTGACAGCGGACCGAGTGGCTCGGGCCCGAGCCGTGCGGCGAGGTACGGATCGAGGTCGCCCTCCTCGAACAACTCCCACGTCCCGAAGCGCCGGACGTCGCGGTAGGCGACGTCCGATCCATTGTCTAATCTGAGAACAGCACGAGTATGCGGGTCGTCGGCCAGCGTCCCTCGACTCGCGTAGCGCAATGACCCCGTCATCCGGAGGTGAACGAGCAGAGAGCGACCAGAGTCGAACCCGACAATCAGATACTTGCCGCGCCGGCCGACGTGCGCGACACGCTCCCCGACGAGCGCTGAAGCGACAACGCCCGGATCGAACGGCCGGACGAGACGCGCGTCACGAATCTCGACCTCCTGGAGGCGCGCCCCTTCGAGAATCGGGGCGATCGCCCGACGTACCGTCTCGACCTCGGGGAGTTCGGGCACGGGTTCAGTCTAGGCACGAGCCTTGCCCGACCTCCGGGACGCCGCGTACGAGGCACGTCGGCCCGCCCTCGCAACCTGTGACTCAGGAGATGACTTCGAGGACGATCCCGCGTGCTGCGGGCACCTCGTCGGCGATCGTGTAGGCCGCGAGAACCGCGTCTACCGCGACCTGGGCGGACGCCTCGTCCCGCGCGTGCACTTCGGCGAGGTCGTCGCCTGCGAGCACGGTATCCCCGCGCTTGGCGAAGCAGAGCACGCCGACCGCGGGATCGATCGCGTCGTCCTTCGTCCGCCTGCCGGCACCGAGCTCGAGCGCGGCAACGCCCACGGCGAGCGCGCCGAGACGGGCGACGATGCCGTCCCGGGGCGCGGTCACCGTGCGTCGGATCGGTGCTTCGGGGAGCACGCGTGGATCGGGGTCGCCACCCTGCGCCCGGATCCACCGCCCGTACGTGTCGTGGGCGGAGCCATCGGCAACGGCTGCCTCGGCCCGGCGGCGGCCCTCCTCGTGTCCGATCCCGAGGTCGGAGTAGGCGAGCAGGCGCGCGCAGGCGTCGAACACGAGCTCGGTGAAGTCGTCGGGCCCCTCGCCGCGAACCGTGTCGAGCGCCTCCCGGATCTCGAGCGCGTTGCCGACGGCTCTCCCGAGTGGCTGATCCATGTCGGTGAGAAGGCACGTGACCTCCTTGCCAGCGCGACGACCGAGCTCGAGCATCTCCTGCGCGAGCACGCTCGCCTCGTCGATCGTCTTCATGAACGCGCCGTCGCCGACCTTGACGTCGAGCACGATCGCGTCTGCTCCGGCCGCGATCTTCTTGGACATGATCGAGGAGGCGATCAGGGGCACGATGTCCACCGTCGCCGTCACGTCGCGAAGGGCATAGAGCTTCTTGTCTGCCGGGACGAGGTTCGCACTCTGACCCACGATCGCAACGCCGATGTCGCGGAGCTGGGCGACCATCTCCTCGGTGGTCAGCTCGACCCGGAAGCCTGGAATCGCCTCGAGCTTGTCGAGCGTCCCACCGGTGTGACCAAGGCCCCTCCCGCTCATCTTGCCGAGCGGCACACCGCAGGCAGCAACGATCGGCCCGACCGCGATCGACGTCTTATCCCCCACGCCACCGGTCGAGTGCTTGTCCACGACCTTCCGGCCGAGCGCCGCTCCGGTGTCGAGCGTGTCGCCCGAGGCGATCATCGCCTGGGTGAGTGCGAACGTTTCCCCCGGCGTCATACCCCTGAAGTAGACGGCCATGCAGAAGGCGGCCATCTGGTAGTCAGGCACCTCATCTCGTGCGTAGGCGAGCACGAGCTCGGCAACCTCAGCGGCAGGGAGCTCTTCGCCGTTGCGCTTGCGCTCGATCAGGTCTGCTGGGCGCATGATCACGTTCTTCTAACAGACCCGGTCGATCGCCCGTGCCGACGACGGACATTCGGATCGGTGGTTCCGGGCATTCCGGCAATCGAGCTCGAGGGGACGCTCTTGTCGACCGACATGCGAGCGTATTCCGCGCGGACGACGTCCCGGTCGTTGAGGCTCACGGCTCGACGATCGGCGTTCCCGGAGCACCCTTGCCCGGGTGCTTCGCGCCGAGCCACGCGCAGACCGTCGCGCCGACGTCGCCGAACTCACCGTCCTCGTGAATCCGACCTGCCGCGTTTCGTCCTGCCGCATAGGCAAGCAGCATCGCGTGCTCGCGCGAGTGATCGCTCGACGGCGTCGTTGGATCGCACCCATGGTCGGACGTGATGATGAGCAGATCGCCGGCGCGAAGCGTCTCGAGAATGTCGGGGAGCCGCCTGTCGAAGTCCTGCAGGCAGCGATGGAAGTTCACGGGATCGTTGCGATGGCCCCAGAGCTGATCGGTCTCGACGAGGTTCGTGAAGACGAAGCCGTCATCGATCGACTCGAGCAACTCGATCGTCCGGTTGATCCCATCGACGTTCGACTTCGTCGGGAACGACTCGTCGATGTCGCACCCGGCGAAGATGTCGGAGATCTTCCCGACGCCGTACGTCGTGTGCCCGGCATCGCGGATCGCGCTTAGGTAGTTCGGGCGCCGCGGCTCCAGCGAGAAATCGTGACGGTTCGTGGTTCGCTCGTACTTCCCGGGAGTCCCCGTGAACGGGCGGGCAATGACCCGCCCGACGGCATGCTTCCCGGTGAGGATCTCGCGTGCCGCCCGACATGCGTCGTAGAGCTCCTCGAGCGGGATCGTGTCCTCGTGCGCGGCGATCTGGAACACCGAGTCTGCAGATGTGTACACGATCCACTTTCCGGTCTTCTGGTGCTGCTCGCCGTACTCGAGAATGACCTCGGTTCCCGAGGCAGGCTTGTTGCAGAGCACGCCACGCGCCGTGCGATTCATGAACGGATCGATCACGTCGTCCGGAAAGCCGTACGGGTACGTCGGGAACGCGACCGAGGTAACGACGCCCATGAGCTCCCAGTGACCTACAGTCGTGTCCTTGCCCTTCGAGCGCTCGAGCAGCCTGCCCGCGACGGCGGGGGCTCCCGGCTGCGGTGGGCATCCCTCGAGCGGCTCGACGTTGCCGAGCCCGAGCGCCTCGAGATTGGGCAGGTCGAGGCCGCCGACGGCGCGAGCGACGTTTCCGAGCGTATCCGAGCCCTCATCCCCCCACTCGGCAGCATCCGGTAACGCACCTGCACCAACGGCATCGAGCACAATCACGCAGGCCCGCGGCATACCGGTAGTCTACGCACCACATGCGAACCGTTCTCGGACTGCTGGAGCTGGTGTTCTACGTCTGCTCCATCCTCGCCCTCTCCGCCGGCGTCACGTACCTCGTGGTGAAGATCTCGCCGATGAAGACGGCGAAGCGTCAGCCCGACAAGACCTGAGCGGAGCACGCCTCATGAGCCGCGGCGGAGTGAAACGTCGTCTGGTTAGATCGCGTCGGCCACCGGGACGTAGTCGAGGCCGTGCGCCTGTGCGACCGCCTCGTACGTGATCTTGCCCGCCATCACGTTGACCCCCTTTGCGAGCGCGGGATCACCGCCGATCGCACCCGCCACGCCCTTGTCGGCGAGTACCTCGACGTACGGCAACGTGACGTTCGTCAGACCCTTCGTCGCGGTCACAGGCACGGCACCAGGCATGTTGGCGACGCAATAGTGCACGATGCCGTCGACCTCGAAGACCGGGTCGTCGTGCGTCGTTGCGTGCGATGTCTCGAAGCATCCGCCCTGGTCGATCGCAACATCGACGAGCACTGAGCCGGGCCGCATCAGTCCAAGCATCTCGCGGGTCACGAGCTTCGGGGCGATCGCACCGGGAACGAGCACGGCCCCGATGACCATGTCGGCCTCCGCGAGCACCTCCTCGATCTGGAGTCGGTTCGACATCGCGAGCGTGACGCGGCCGTCGAGGGCGATCTCGAGTTCCCGCATGCGCTCGACCGACTTGTCGAGCACCCACACGTCGGCCTGCATCCCGAGAGCGATGATCGCCGCGTTGAGACCGACGACACCACCGCCAAGAATCACGACCCTGCCCGGAGGCACGCCGGGAACACCGCCGAGGAGGATCCCGCGGCCACCATGCGCCTTCTCGAGCGACCAGGCGCCCATCTGCGGCGCGAGCCGGCCGGCCACTTCGCTCATCGGGGCGAGCAGCGGCAGCTGCCGGTCGGCCTTCTCGACGGTCTCGTACGCGATCGCCGTGATCCCCGAGTCGACAAGGGCGCGCGTCAGAGGTTCATCCGCCGCGATGTGGAGATACGTGAAGAGCGTCAGGCCCTCACGGAGCCGGCCGTACTCCTCGGCGATCGGCTCCTTGACCTTGAGCAGCAAATCCGCCCCACCCCAGACGTCCTCGACGGATTCGATCCGTGCGCCGACAGCCTCATAGGCCACATCGGCGAACCCGGATCCCTCGCCGGCTCCGTTCTCGATCAGAACCTCATGGCCGCGCCGAACGAGCTCGAGCGCTCCGGCGGGCGTCAGAGCGACCCGGTACTCGCGCTTCTTGATCTCTCTGGCAACTCCGATCCGCATCGCGGCGGGACGATACAGGAACACGTCACGCGTCGGGTCGGGGCCGGCGACTCAGGCGCCTGCAAGCTCCTCGACGAGCCGTCGCTCGTCGAGGCCGAACGGCGCCCCATAGCCCGCGGCAGCGTTCTCTCGCGCCCGCTCCGGCTTCGACGTCGCGGGGATCACCAGATCGACCCTGGGATCTGCGAGACACCATTTGAGAAGCGCCTGGGCCCAGGTCTCGACGCCGAACGGACGCAGCGGTGCAAGTGCCTCGACGGGCGGCCCGGGCCGGAGCGTCCTGTCACGGGCGCCGCCGAGTGGCCGCATCACGATCACCGCGAGGCCGAGCTCCTCGGCCAGAGGAAGGATGCGCGCTTCGCACTCGCGCTCGAGTGGATTCAACGGGATCTGCACGCAGTCGAAGAAGCCGCTTTGCATTGCCTCCTCGAAGCCCTCCACCCCACCTGCGTCGAAGTGCGTGACGCCCACCCGGTCGATCCGGCCGGCGTCGCGCTCCTCCACGATCCACGCTGCCTGCTCCCGCCATGCCACGAGGTTGTGCACCTGCTGGACATCCACCCGACCGTAGAATCCGAGCTGCGCCTCGTACTGGCGACGCCCCTCGGCGACGGACTCGGCCCAGATCTTCGTTGCCACAACCGCTGCACCACGCCGTTCGTGAAGCGCGGCCCCGAGCGATTCCTCGGCCGGCCCGTACATCGGTGACGAGTCGAACACGGTCGAGCCTCCGCCAATCGCGGCGCCGACGACCTCGTTCGCGAGTGCCACGTCGTCGAGAAACGTCTGGTACGTCCCGAGACCAACCACTGGACCGAGTCGCCGCACCTCCATCAGCCGAGAAGCGCCCGTGCGTGGCGTCCGGCAGCGAAGGCCGATGCGAAGAACCACGGATCCTCCGCCGGCCCGCGGCCCATGTGACGCAGGGGAAGCCCCGAGCACGCGTCCTGCCATCCCTCGACATCGACCGCGACGACGTCGCCGAGCGCCTCGTCCCGCCCGAGCTCGCTCGGCCATGCCACGTCGCGCTGCCCGAGCGTGAGACGGAGGGCCGAGAGCGTGTGGTGCGAGACCCCGCGATGACGGTCGCGAGCATCGGCACCGGAGAATCGAACCGCGACGACGGCTCTACCGCCGAGAGCGGCGGTCGCGTTCGTGGCCTCGGAGACCGCCATCCCACCGTGCCCGAAGGCGGATCCCGTTCCTGCGATTCCCGGGCCGATCCCGCAGACGACAACATCGAATCCTCGCGCCTTTGCCCAGGTCAGTGCCGACGCGACGGTTACTGCCTGCATGTCCCCGTCGTGGCACGGCGAGACAGCGATTGCCGTCTCGAGGAGCAGCCGGGTCTTGAGCGTCCGAATCGTGTCCGAAAAGGCAACCGGTAGCGCTCCGCCTGCGAGCTGCACGTAGGCCACGCGAACCCCCGCTCCGATCCCGGCAAAGACCGGGGGAACCTGGCTGTGGAGACCGCAGCAAACAACAGGCATGTTGCCCAGGTCGTTCGCGAGCTGGTCGTGTTCCTCGACGCACACTGCGGCGGACTGGCTCGGGGTGTACGGGAGGGCCATCACATGGGCGGAAGGTGGAGGCAGGAGGCCAAGCCCTCGCGTCATGTTCGCGTAGAGGACGTCAAAGCCCCCGGAGCCGAGCTCGAGATCCTGCGCCTGCGTATTCACGAGCACCGTATCGCCAACCTCGACCGACCCGGTCTGACGCGGGTACGCGATGCACTCGGTCCCGTCGACGGTGCAACGGATCAGCTCGTCGAGTCTCTGCGTGACCGCGGTGACGGTGCCCCAGCGAAGCGTCAGCGCCATCTTTAGCCCCCCCGGGCTGCGTCGATGATCGCGAGGGTCACCTCGACCATTCCCTCGAGGTCGGCGACGGCGATGCGTTCCTCCGGCGTGTGGATGTCGGCCATGCCGTTGCCGAGGTTGACGCATGCGAGCCCGCGCTCATTGAAGACGTTGGCGTCAGCCCCGCCGCCCGAGAGCGCCATCACCGGCTCGTACCCCGCGCGGCGAAGCCCTTCTGCCGCGAGGACGACAGCCGGGTCGTCCTTTGTGAACCGGTAGCCGCGGTATGTCTCCTCGATCTCCGTCTCAGCAGTGCAGTCCGACGTGCTCGCGGCGAACCCGATCGCGTCGAGCATCTCCTGAACCAGAATCGCCAGCGTCTCGGGATCGTGGGACCGTGCCTCGGCTTCGAGCGTGCACCATTCGGGAACGATGTTGCGCGCGGTGCCGCCCGTGATCACGCCGACGTTGGCGCTCGACTGGTGATCGACTCGACCGAGACGCATATCTGCAACGGCCCGGGCCGCCGCGAAGATCGCGGAGCGACCGTCCTCGGGGAACATCCCTGCGTGCGCGGCACGCCCGTGGAACCGGGCCTGGATCGCGTTCTGGGACGGGGCACCCAGGATGATCTCGCCGATCGGCGCGGCCTGGTCGTAGACGTACCCGACGCGCGCCTCGAGACGGGTGTGGTCGAAGGCGTACGCACCCATGAGGCCGACCTCCTCCTTCGGCGTGAACAGCAACTCGATGCCCGCGTGCGGCCGAGCCTCCTCGACGACACGCCGAACGGCCTCGAGCATGACGACGACCGCCGCCTTGTCGTCGGCGCCGAGGATGGTGCCGCCGGCGTTCCGAACGACACCGTCCACGATCACCGGCTCGATCGAACCGTTCGGGGGAACCGTGTCGAGATGAGCGCAGAGAAAGATCGGAGTTCCTTCTCCGGCACGGCCCGGAACGCGGCAGAGGATGTTGCCCATCGTCGAGCCGATAGAGGCTCCGAACTCGTCCTCGCTCCATTCGAGGCCTAACGCCTCCAGCTCGGCGATGACACGATCGGCGACAACGCGCTCCTCTCCCGGAGGGCTCGGGATCGCGGCCAGTTCGAGGAACAGCCCGGTGACGTCGCTCAGTGGATGGCCTCGGCAGCGACTCCGTCACGAGAGCGCGCGCGCTCGAGCGCGGCACCGAGGAAGCCCATGAAGAGGGGTGCCGGTCGGGTTGGACGGGACTTGAACTCGGGGTGGAACTGGCTTGCAACGAACCACGGATGGTCGGGAAGCTCGACGATCTCGACAAGGCGGCCCTCCTGGAACGTGCCGGAGATGACGAGGCCGCTTGCGACGAGCTGGTCGCGAAACTGGTTGTTGACCTCGTAACGATGACGGTGGCGCTCATGCACCGTGGCCTCACCGTAGATCTCCCTGGTGCGCGTTCCCTCGGCAAGCTCGACGGCCTGCGCACCCAGACGCATCGTCCCGCCGAGATCCTCGATCTCCTTCTGCTCAGGCAGCAGGTCGATCACGGCATACGGCGTCTCGGGATCCATCTCCGTCGAGTTTGCTCCCTCGAGGCCCGCGACGTGGCGCGCGAACTCCGAGACCGCAACATGCATACCGAGGCAGATGCCGAGATAAGGGATCCGCTGCTCGCGCGCGACGCGGCAGGCGAGGATCTTCCCCTCCCACCCTCGCGAGCCGAACCCACCGGGAACGAGCACACCGTCGGCCGTCTCGAGCTCCTCGACCGCCTCCTCATACGTCATGTTCTCGGAGTCGAACCAGCGGACGTGCACCTTCGCTCCCTGATGCATGCCAGCGTGTTTGAGCGCCTCGTGGACGGAGAGATACGCGTCGTGCAGCTTCACGTACTTGCCGACGAGCGCGATCTCGACATGCTCTCGCCGCTCGACGATCAGGTCGGTGAGATCCTTCCACTCGCCGAGCACAGCCGGAGGCGCATCAAGGCCGAGACGCTTGCAGACGAGCTCGTCGAGCCCCTCGCGTTGTAGAAGCTCCGGGATCAGGTACACGTCCGGCACGTCAGGCGAGCCGATCACGGCTTTCTCGTCGACGTCGGCGAAGAGCGCGATCTTCTCGCGGATGTCGTCCGAGAGCACCTCGTGCGACCGGCAGACGACGATGTCCGGGTGGATACCGATTCGCCGGAGCTCGTTGACCGAGTGTTGCGTCGGCTTCGTCTTCAGCTCACCGGCCGCCTCGATGAACGGCACGAGAGTGACGTGGAGGTAGAGGACGTTCTCTGGCCCGACCTCGCGACGGAACTGGCGGATCGCCTCGAGGAACGGCAGCGACTCGATGTCACCGACGGTGCCTCCGATCTCGGAGATCACGACGTCCGTCGGCTGCGCGCTCGCGCCACGCCGGATCCGAGCCTTGATCTCGTTCGTGATGTGCGGGATCACCTGAACCGTGGCCCCGAGGAAGTCACCCTTGCGCTCCTTGCGAAGGACGGTCTCCCACACGGCGCCGGCACTGTGACTCGAGTTGCGCGATAGGTTCTCGTCGATGAACCGCTCGTAGTGCCCGAGGTCGAGGTCGGTCTCGGCACCGTCCTCGGTGACGAACACCTCGCCGTGCTGGAAGGGACTCATCGTGCCCGGATCGACGTTGAGGTACGGATCGAACTTCTGCGCCTGCACGCGCAGGCCGCGCGACTTCAGCAGGCGCCCGAGCGACGCGGCCACGATGCCCTTGCCGAGCGCGGAAACGACGCCGCCGGTGACGAAGACGAACTTCGTCTGGGGCTCGCCGCTCATGAGTGGTCTCTCCCGAGGCGATCGAAATGCCGCAGGACGGGCGTCGACTCGATCGAGGCACCGAGCGAGCGGCGCTCGCCGACGACGGTCAGGAGTGAGAGCGCTCCGATCGCACTCCATCGTCTCCATCCCGTGAGGCTCTCCACGGAAGAGAAACCTAGCACGGCTCCAAGAGCGTTCGAGCCCGCATCCCCCAGCATCGCCATCTCCCTCAGATCGTAGGGAGCGAGGAGGACGGCCACGAGAGCGGCCCGTTTCGGGACTCCACCAACGAGGAGCGAGCCGATCGCGAACGCCTTCAGCGCCCGCCCGGGGCGCGTATCGAGCTGGTTGAGGGTATTCGCCGCGAGGCCGACGAGGAGTGCTCCGGAGAGCGAGCGCGTCCGCACGAGGGCAAAGAGCGGGATCCCGACGAGCTTCAGCGTGCCCGTCGTCGCGCCCGATCCGAGGTGGGCGCGGAAGCCCCGTTCAGGCCCGCTCCACAGATCGTCGGCGAGGCCAATCACCGCTACGGGCAACACCGACGGGACACCGAGACCAACGAACGAGCCCACGAGCGGCAGCCGTAAACCTCGGTGGTTGACCGCCTGCGGCCCGCACGCGAGACCGAGCTCGACGAGCTGGCGGCCGCGATGGGCGAAGCCGCGGACGGTTCGGCCAGAGGCGCGATGCTCGAGATCCAGCTCCATCTCCTCGATCGCGAGGCCCGCGCGGGCTGCATCGATCGTCATCCGCGTCTCGACACCGAAGCCCATCGCAACCGGGAAGACGGCGTCACGGGCACGCTGAGACAGGAAGCGCTGGCCGGAGAGTGGCTCTCGTGACGTGAATCCCGACCGCGCGGCGATCAAGGATCGCGCAGCGCGCTTGGCGAGGCCGAACCCTCCTCCCTCCCGGGCCCTGAACACGGCGATCGAGAGATCCGCGTTGGTCGAGGTGAGTGCGCCTACGTCCCCGACGAGATCGGCGTCACACAGCAGGAGCGGCCCCGGATCGAGCTTCCGCTCGGCGAGCGTCAACGCCTGGCCCTTTCCTCGCCGCCCGAGGATGATCACCCGTGCACCCGCGGCCTCGGCTCGAGCGGCAGTTGCGTCACGTGAGCCGTCGTCAGCGACGACCACGTCGGCCTCGGGGAACTGTGCGCGGAGCGCCTCGACCGTCGCCCCGATCCGCTTCGCCTCATCACGAGCGGCGACGAGGATGGTTAGGCGACCGCTCACCCCTGTTGCGGTGAGGAAGTAACGGGCGGCAGGATGCCGTCGGTGGCCGGCTCCTTGACGCCGTAGCTTCCCGGCGCTGCACCACCGAGCACGAGCACGAGCGCGAGGCGGCCGGCCGAAGAATCGACCGAGTCGACGGTCGAGAGCCCCGACAGGGCAAAAGCGGGAATCGCACTTGCGCCGGCGCCTGAGGCGTCAACCCCGACTGCGACACCACCTGCGCGAGCAAGACCGGAGTAGGCGCCGGCGAGGAATGCCTTGGTCGGCCCTCGCTGTGGCTCGGCCGACCGCACGACCACAACGGCGTCCACCGGAGGCGTCGAGAGACCCTTCCGTTCGAGCACGATCGTCTCGTCGAGCGCATCCCAGAGCGGCGTCGCCTCCCCGTTCACGAGCTCCGTTCCGAGGGCTCCACCGAGGTTCCCGAGTTGCGTGACGCCCTGAACGCGCCGGAATGACGGCTGACGCTTGAGTATCTCCTCAACCCGTTTCGTATCGAGCGGCACGCGGATCGAACGCGTGCGCACGATCGTGCCTCCGGCGTCGACAACGGCCTTTCGAACCGAGAACGCGATCCCGGCGTCGACCGGCCCCACGAACAGCACGGCGACGCGCTTGCCCTCCAGCCGTCCCGGCACAACCGTAGGGTAGGTCTCATCCGCAAAGCGGCGCAGCGCCTCCTCGACCCGCGTAGCCGAGTCGAGCGACTCCTGCGCCGACTCGACCTGCTGCTGGAGTGCCGAGATCTTGCTCGTCAGGTTCTCTCGCTCGGCATCGTTGACGAACCCCTTCCCTGACAGGCCGACGCCGACCAGGATGCCGATCACGAGCGCGACGAAGACCGCCGTCAGTGAGGCGACGTGGTAGCGGAGGTCAAACACGAGAGGCAGTGTAGGTGCCAGGCTTCAGCCTGGCTTCGACTCGGATCTACAAACCGAGCGCGTTTCCGAACGACCGTCCGAGCGACTCGATCACGTTCCGCAGCGCGGGTGAGACGAGAACGGCAACGGCTATCGCTGCAACGCCCGCCGCCACGAACGTGACGAGCGGCCAGACGCCGATGCGCGGAGAGACGAGTCGCGACACGCCCTTCGCGTCAACCAGCGACTCGCCAACCTTCAATCGCATCACGAACGTCGACGCCATTCCCTCCCGGTTGCGCTCGAGAAACTCGACGAGATTGAAGTGGGTGCCTACGGCGACGATCAACTCGGCTCCACGCTCGTGTGCGAGGAGCAGCGCGATGTCCTCGCTGATCCCGGGCGCGGCAACAGTAAAGAACGGAAGCCCCATGGCCCTCAGCCGCTCCGAGCCGGGCGCCCGCCCGTCCGCGTACGCGTGGACGAGAAGCTCGGCGCCCGACGCGAGCGCCGCGTCCGTCGCCGAGTCGAAGTCACCGACGATCACATCGGGACGGAGCCCGATCTCGAGCAGCGCGTCGGCGCCACCGTCGACAGCGACGAGCACCGGCTTGAAATTCCTGATGTACGGCCGCACGATGCGCAGATCGCTCTTGTAGCCAGGCCCACGCGCGACGACGACGGCGTGCCGGTCCCGGAACTTCGTAGCGAGCGGGGGGAAGTCGATGCCGCCCGTGAGTAATCGACCCTCCTCTCGAAGGTGCCGCAGCGTGTTGTCCGCGAACGCCTCGAGCGCCTCTGTGACGCGCGCTTGCTGGTCTGTGAGCGCCGAGGCAAGCACTGCCTCGGTGAGCTCGACGCCCTCCACGAGGCGCGTCCCGTTCCGCCAGAGGGAGCCCGCGCGCACCGTGATCGTCTCCCCGTCCGAGAGGCGCTCGAAGAGATCGGATCCCGGAGCATCGACAAGGCGGACGCCTCCGCGCACGAGCTCGAGCGGTCCGGGGTTCGGGAACCGTCCCGAATTCGACGACGCGACGTTGACAACCGCGCGTACGCCGGACTCGACGAGCTCTTCGGCCGAGACGCGATCGAGATCGACGTGATCGATGATCGCGAGATCGCCAGGTTTCAGGCGCTTGACGAGATCCTTCGTCCGCTTGCCGAGCCGTGCCGTGCCGACGATCTCGCTCACCCGCGAGGCTCCGACGCGATTCCCGCGAGGAACGCTTCCCCGCCGAGCATCCGTTCGAGCTCGACGCGACGCTCGTCCGGCGTGAGCTCCTCGATACGCGTATGAGTTGGATCGCCGGGAACCTTTTGGACGCGGAAGTGCGTCGTCGCGACGTTCGCAATCTGGGGCAGGTGCGTAATCGTGATCACCTGCGCACGCTCTGCGAGGCGCGCCAGCGTCTCGGCAACTCGGTGTGCCGTAACGCCGCCGATGCCCGCATCGATCTCGTCGAAAACGAGTGTCTCGCCCCCGGCGACAACGGCGAGCGCCAACGCGATACGGGAGAGCTCGCCGCCGGAGGCGGTCTCGGCGACCGGGCCGAGCGGCATTCCGGGGTTCGGCCGGATCTGAAAGACCACCTCGTCGTGGCCCGTCGGACCCTGCTCTCGACTGCGCAGCTCGACACGGAACTCGCCCTCACCCATGCCAACGCCCCTGAGGTTCTCGGCGACCGCCTCGGCAAAGGCCTCCGACGCGGCACTCCTCGCGTCGTGGAGAGCGGCTGCGCGGAGCTCGAACTGCTCCGTCGCGAGCGCCAACGCCGCTGTGGCTGCTGTGACGGCGTCGAGCCCGGCGTCGACCTCGCTCAGCTCTGCAAGCGCCGCGTCACGGCGGTCGAGCAACGCGTCGGTCGTTTGCGCGGCAAATCGGCGGCGAGCCTCTGCGATCATGTCCAGGCGCTCCTCGACCGACTCGACCCTGGCGGGGTCTGCCTCCAGGGAGGCGACGAAACGATGCAGATCGCCCCCGACGTCGTTGAGTCGGTAGACGAGATCGCGAAGCTCCGCGGCCGGCCCCTCGAGCTCGGGCGCAAGGTCGACGAGCGGCGCCAGCGCGCGCTCGGCAGCGGCTGCAAGCGACGCCGCGCCCTCTCCATCGTCCGGTGCGACGGCCGCGGTCGCTGCAGCAGCACCCGCAGCGAGCTCAACGGCGTGGCGCATCCTTTCGCGCTCGGTCCGTAGTGTCTCCTCCTCCCCACGCTCGAAGCCCTCCGTTCGCTCGACCAACTCGCGCAACGCGCTGATGCGCACCTCCTCCGCCCCGGCATCCCTCGTCACCTCCTCGTTCCGGCGACGAGCAGCGGTGAGCGCACGCCACGCATCGCGCGTCCCGCGTCTGCGGGCGGTCTGTTCCTCGCCGACGAACGCGTCGAGCACGTCGAGCTGGTAGGCCGGCCGGGCGAGCCTCCTCTGCTCGAACTGCCCCGACATGGCAATCAATCGCTCTGTCGCTGCGGCAAGATCCTCGCGCGCGATCGCTCGTCCCCACGCGTACGCCCGTGTGCGGCCGTCTGCGAACACGCGCCGGGCGAGGATGACTCCGGGCTCATCCTGCGGCCGCAGCTCCGCAAACGCCTCCAACTCGGCGTCGTCGAAGAATCCCTCCGCGACGTCGAACTCGGCCTCGACGTAGGCCTCCTTCGCCGCCGGGCCAACGGCGGCGGCGTCACCCTTGACGCCGAGGAGGAGCCCGATCGCGTGGGCAAAAATCGTCTTCCCGGCGCCGGTCTCTCCGCTCAGGACGTTTAGCCCGGCACCCAGCTCGAGCTCGGTCTCACGAATGAGGACGAGGTTCTCGATCCGGAGGCGTCGCAGCATTCTGGGGATGGTAGACCGCACGCGCGGCCGACACACGTGTCGTGACAAGACACGCCTTCCGCGCTACGAGCTCCCGAAGCTCTGCCGGTACCGGCGGACGAACGTCGCGTCGGGAAGTGTGCCGAGCAGCGAGCGTTCAGTGCCAAGACGGATCGACACCTGCCCGCCGGACTCACAGTCGGCAACCCGGTGGCCGTCAACGAGGACAGCGCAGTCGACTGCCGCCGTCTGGTTTCTGACAAGCAGATCGAGACCCCGCGGGACGACGAACGGCCGCGCCCGCAGATCGTGCGGTGCGACGAACGTCAGGGCCATCGCGTCGAGGGCCCACATCAAGACGGGGCCGCCGTTCGAGAGGTTGTACGCCGTCGAGCCCGACGGTGTCGAGCAGATCAGACCGTCGCAGGGAACACGACCAAAGTCCTCTCCGCCGACAGACCAGTCGAGCTCGACCATCCGGCCGAGCTCGCCGCTCGTCACGACCGCGTCATTGACCGCGACGAATCGCTCGCCTCCGATCTCGACCTCGAGCGTCGCTAGCTCGACAACTTCGAGCTCTCCGCGGAACACCCGTTCAACACCCACCTCGAGATCGTCCTTCGGGATCGCACTGAGGAAGCCGACGCGGCCAAAGTTGACTCCGATCACGGGCACTCCGGTCCCGAGAAAACGGTGGAGTCCTCGAAGCATCGTTCCGTCTCCCCCGAGGACAATGGCGAGCTCGACGTCGCCTGGCGCGATCGACTCGTCAGCCACGACAACGAGCTCGACGCCTTCTCGGGCCGCCACGGCTTCGAGCTGCGTGAGGCCCGTCCCGAGCGCCTCGGGACGTCCGTGGAGCACGACGGCGGCGCGCTTGACGCGACTACCCGACGGCATCGTCGATCCAACGTTCGAGCTCATCGGCATCGGTCGGCTCCGGACTGTCGATCAGGTGGACGAGGAACTCCCGGTTTCCCTTCGGGCCGGGGAGACCGGAGTCTACGACGCCGAGCACACGCGAGCCCCACGAGGACGTCGAGGCGCAGACGTCGCGGAGCACCCGACGTCGCACCTCGAGGTCGCGGACGACGCCCTTCGGAGTGTCGGCTCGGCCCGCTTCGAACTGTGGTTTCACGAGGACGAGGGCCTCCCACCCTGGCGCAGCGAGCCGGAGCACCGGTGGCAGGGCTTTCCTGACCGAGATGAACGAGACGTCGCATACGACGACATGCGGCGCAAACGGGAGAACCGTCACGTTCCGCGCGTTCACCCGCTCGAGCACCGTGACGCGGTCGTCCGACCGCAGCCGCGGATGAAGCTGGCCGTACCCGACATCGAGGGCGATCACCCGTGCCGCCCCGTTCTGCAGCAGGCAATCCGTGAACCCTCCTGTCGAGGCCCCCACGTCGAGGCAGTCCTTGCCTCTGGGGTCGAGCGGGAGCAACTCGAGAGCGTGCGCCAGCTTCTCGCCCCCACGTGAGACGAATCGCGCTGGCCGCTCTACCTCGAGCACGACCGATTCGTCGAGCTGGGTACCCGGCTTGTCGTAGCCCGAGACGAGCCCGGCGATGACGAGCGCCTGCGCCTGGCTGCGGGTCTCCGCGAGGCCACGCTCTACGAGGAGGACATCGAGCCGCTTCTTCATTCTCGTGGCAGGCTAGCCGGATGCGTGAGGAACGAATCGTGATCGGGAACCGCGAGCTCTTGCTCGCACGCCCCACTGATCCCGAGAGCCTGATCGACGAGCCTCGATTCGAGCAGAACGAGTTCCTCCCCTACTGGGCCGAGCTCTGGCCGAGCGGGCTCGCTCTGGCGCAGCATCTTGCAACCCTCGACGTCGTTGGCAAGCGCGTGCTCGAGCTCGGGTGCGGACTTGCCCTTCCCTCCTTTGCAGCCGCCGTTGCCGGTGCCCGGGTGCTAGCCACCGACCGGGCTTCGGAATGCATCGAGCTCGTCGCGCTCAACGCAGCAACCAACGGGCTTGCCCTCGATGCTTCAGTGGTGGACTGGATCACACCGAGGAACCTCGGCGCGGAGCGCTACGACCTCGTCATCGCCGCCGACGTGCTCTATGAGGCGCGCAACGCCGAGCCGCTCCTCAGGCTTCTCGACGATGCTGTCGCGACCGATGGAGAGGTGTTGATCGCGGATGCCATCCTCTAGGAGGTGCGAACGACCAGGCCGTCGACGATCGCGCGAAGCACCGATGTGTCGACCGGGATCTGGACGAGAGCGGCTGTCGCGCGCTCGCCTGCTTCGCGGGCGAGTCCGCGAGCGGCATCGACTCCGAGGCGAGCTGCAAATCCGTCACCGTCGAGGACGTCGTCGACGACCTGAAACAGCATCCCGAGCTCCTCACCGAACGCACGCCATGGCTCCTGCTCGCACTCGGGCACATCGGCTGCCCAGAGCGCGAGACCCACCGAGGCTGCGAGGAGCCGCCCCGTCTTCAAGCGATAAAGCTCCGCAAGGTCGCTGTCTCCGCCCGTGATGTCGAGGTACTGACCCCCGATCATTCCGAGCGTTGCGCCCGCGAGCTCTCGCGCCGGCGCGGTCGTCGGGTACGTGAGCACGAGTCGGAACGCCTCTGCGATCAGCGCGTCGCCTGCCAGTAAGGCAACTCCTTCGCCGAACGCAATGTGCGCGCTCGGCCGACCGCGTCGTTCGTCGTCGTCGTCGAGCGCCGGAAGGTCGTCGTGCACGAGCGAGAACGCGTGGATCAGCTCGAGCGCCGCCGCAGCCGGCAGCGCCTGCTCGAGGTCCGCGCCGGCAGCCTCCGCGGTGGCCAGGCAGATGACGGCCCTGACTCGCTTCCCGCCCTCGAGGGCGTAGCGCATGGATGCGCGCTGCTCCCCGAGCTCGGCGCCCAGCTCGAGACGCTCGAGGTAGTGCTCCGTCAGCTCGAGAAGTGCGTCAGGCGCCTGCATCGGCGCTCGCGCGGGCCCGCTGCACCTCGGCTTCGATCTGCTTCGCGAGCTCGGCGATCTCCGCGAGATCGTCGACCGCGGAATCGACGTCGCCGGCCTCCGCGAGTCGCTCGAGGCTGTCCAGCCTCGCGCGCAGCCGTTCGGCGAGCTCCTGCGCGCGTCCGAGGCTCTCGTTGGCGCTCACGACGTCTCCTCGCGCTGAATGCGGCCGAGGATCCCGTTCACGAGTCGGGCAGCGTCCTCCGTGGCGTACCGCTTTGCGAGTACGACGGCTTCGTTGATCGCCACTTCGGCAGGCACCGTGCCCTCCTCCAGTTCGTAGACCCCGATACGCAGGATGTTCCGTTCGAGCGTACCGAGCCGATCGGCCGCCCACGCGTCAGACGCGGCCGTGATCCGCTCGTCGAGCTCCGGCGCACGCTCGGCGATCGCCTCGGCCAGGCCGAGCGCGAAGTCGTCAGGCGTCCCGTCGTAGAGAGAGGCAAGCGGCTGCCCCGTGAGGTCCCACTGGTAGAGCAAGAAGAGCGCCGTTCGGCGAGACTGCCGCCGCCCGACCTTGGCAACCGTCACGCGATCACCTCGAACGTCACGTCGACCTGCGTGGGAAGACCCGTCGTCGCCGTCACCGCGCGCGCAACCGAGTGCTGGACGGACTCACCGACATCGCTCAGCCGGGTTCCAACGGCTGCCTCGACGCCGACCTCGACGCGAATTGCGCTCCCGCCGACAACGACGTTCAGGCGGCGGCGTGAGCGGAGATGGACGCCGTCGACCGCCTCTGCTGACCGCGTGACGAGAGATGCGAGCGCCGGCCCCGTGAGCTCGATCCGACCGAGTGGGCCGGTGACGACGAGTCCCTGGTGGCTCATGCGGGCAACATCGACAGGAGGTGGTCTTCCATCTCGGCAAGGTAGCTGGTCGAGTAGTCGCCTCTCCGGAACTCGCGCGACCGCAGGATGTCGATCGCGAGCTCCCGCGTGGTGGGAATCCCTTCGATCTCGAGCTCCTCGAGCGCACGGATCGCCCGAGATATCGCAGCATCGCGCGTGTCGTCTCGGACGATCACCTTCGCGATCATCGAATCGTAGAACGGCGGGATCGACGCTCCTTCGACGATGGCCGTATCGACACGCACTCCGGGGCCGAGCGGAGGGCGGAACCGCGTCACGAGGCCCGGGGCCGGGGCAAAGTCACGCCGAGGATCCTCGGCGTTGATCCGAATCTCGATCGCGTGACCCGCGCGAGGAGCGCGGCCGGTCAGCGACAGCCGCTCCCCTGCGGCGACACGGAGCTGCTCGCGCACGATGTCGATCCCGGTCACCATCTCGGTCACGGGGTGTTCCACCTGGAGGCGGCAGTTCACCTCGATAAACGACGGTTCTCCGTCCGGACCGAGAAGGAACTCGAACGTTCCTGCATTCACATACCCAAGCTGCCGACAGGCGCGCTCGACCGAGGCTTCCATCGCCTCTCGGGTCTCGGGCGTCAATGCGACGGAAGGGGATTCCTCGAGTAGTTTCTGGTGCCGGCGTTGGATCGAGCACTCTCGTTCGCCGAGGGTGAGCACACCACCCTGCGCATCACAGAGGACCTGGATCTCGACGTGCCGTGCTGGGACGAGGGCCTTTTCGAGGTACATGGAGCCGTCGCCGAAGGCCGCTTCCGCCTCCGCACTCGCGGCGCCGTACGCTGCTTCGAGATCCTCCGGCCGGTCCACGACCCGCATGCCCTTGCCGCCGCCGCCGGCAGTCGCCTTGAGGAGGACAGGAAACCCGAGCTCACCGGCGGCGACGCGAACCTCGTCGAGCGTCGCAGCGCCCTCGGTTCCGGGGACGAGCGGCACGCCCGCCGCGCGCATCTCGGCCTTGGCCCGAGCCTTGTCACCCGTCTTGTCGATCACATCCGCAGGTGGCCCGACGAAGACGAGATCGTTCTCGACGCACGCACGCACGAACGCAGAGTTTTCGGAGAGGAAGCCGAAGCCCGGATGGACGGCCTCGCAACCTGTGGTCTCGGCCGCTGCGATGACGTTCGCAACGCGGAGGTAGCTGTCCGTCGCCGCCGGCGGCCCGATGCAGACAGCCTGGTCAGCGAGCTGAACGTGGAGCGCATCGCTGTCGGCCGTCGAGTAGACGGCGACGGCCTCCATCCCGAGCTCGTGGACTGCCCGGATGATGCGCACCGCGATCTCACCTCGGTTTGCGACGAGCACGCGAGAAAACATCGCTCGCCTCTAGACGATGGGTTGAGTGTCGACCGGGTCGAGCTCGAAGAGGATCTGCCCGAACTCGACTGCCTGCCCACTCTCGACATGGACTGCCTTCACCCGGCCCTCGTGCTCGGACTTGAGTTCGTTGAAGAGCTTCATCGCCTCGAGCAAACACAGCGTCTGCCCGACGGCAACGACGTCACCCACCTCGACGAACGGGGGCGTCCCGGGCGAGGCCGTTCGGTAGAAGACACCGACCATCGGTGAATCGATCCTGATGCCTGCCCTCGCCGGAGCCGGGGACACCTCACCCTCTGGAGCTTCCGCTAATGCGGCGAGCGGTGCGGCGACCGGGCCTCCCTCGTCCGCGCGGCGCACCGAGACACGCATACCCTCGTCCTCGATCTCGATCTCCCCGACGCCCGACTCTTGCACGATCTTCACGAGCTCGCGGATCCGCTCTCCGCGTGTCGTGTCGACGTCCCCGAGGAGAAGCGAGGACTCGCGTGAGTGCCGCTGCCGGATCGTCTGAAGGAGCGTCTCCGCCTCGTCACCGAACATGGCGAGCAAGACGAGATCTTCCTCGCTCGCCGCAAGGCCCGAGGCTGCCTCGCGCACGTCCTCGGCGCTCGGCGGATCGTCGTCGAGCCCGACGCCCGTTCCCTTGACGAGCCCGACGACCCGCGACACCGACTCCTCGATGGCGGCCGGTGTGGCTCCGTAACTGCCCTCGATCAGCATCCGGAATTCATCGAGAACCGTTCCGTAGCGGCGCGCGGAAAGGATGTTGAGGAGCGCCTGGGAGGCGAGAATCTGGCCGATCGGCGCTGCGAGCGGCGGCCAGCCGGACTCTGCCCGGATGCGGCCGACCTCGGACAACGTGTCGAGCAGCCGGTCGCCGGCCGCGTGGGCTCGGAGGTGAACGTCGAGAGCTGCAACGAGACCGGCCGGGAGGTCGTACTCCGCTGCACGAACGGCGATCCGCGGGGCGACGGGCGCAACCGGCTCGTCCCCGATGTGCTCGTCGATCAGATCCGCTGCCGCCCACAGGTGTGCCGTATCGACGCCCGTGTCGCGCCCGAGCCCGTGGAGCGCGTCGACCAGCGACTCGCCGGACACCCGGTGCAGCGTCAGCGCGAGCGGGTAGACGGCAGTCGCGATCAGGTCGGCGCCGACGCGGGTTGCGACCACTGCGTTCAGCAACCCGGTACCTGCGGCACCTTGCACGAAGAGCCCGACCGGGAGCCCCGTCGCCTCGCCGATCCGCTCGACGAGCTCCTCGGTGAGGTGTGGGATGAGCGCGTCGGTCGGATCGTTGATGATCACGCGCGTCGCTCCGAGCGCGGGAATATGCTTCGACCGCTCGACGAGCGCGTCGATCTCGCCCGTACGCCCGGCGCTGTAGACGAGGCCGACATGGAACTCCTTGCCGGCGCCAACGATCGCCTCCCCCGCTTCCTTGAGGTTCGAGACGTCGTTGAGCGGGTCGTGGAGTCTGAAGACGTCGATTCCGTTGTCTGAGGCGCAGGCGATGAAGCGCCGGACGATGTCCTCGGAGACCGGCTTCGAGCCGACGAGGAAGCGGCCCCGCAACGCGAGCCCGAGCGGCGTCGTCGTGCGCGCGTCGATCGCGCGGATTCGCTCCCACGGGCTCTCGACCGCGCGCCGCACCGCCGAGTCGAAGACGCCACCACCCGAGACCTCGAGATAGGCGAATCCGGCCTGGTCGAGAATCTCGGCGATGCGGAGGACATCACCGGTCGGCAGCTTGCCGGCGAGCGGCTCCTGCGACAGCAGGCGAATCGTTGTGTCGACGATCTGTGGCATCTCGAGAGATGACCTTACCGTGCCGCGAGGTCAAACCCAGAGGAGAGGCTGAAGCCTCCCCCAGCTGAAGCCTCCCCCAGAGGTTCAGCGGCTTCGCCGCCGTTCTTTTTACGCGCGGGAGATGTAGCGCGCCTCGGTCGGGTCGACCTTGATCCGATCGCCGACGTTGACAAACAGCGGTACCGCAACGACGGCGCCCGTCTCGAGCGTCGCAGGCTTCGTCACGTTCGAGACCGTGTCGCCCTTCACACCTGGCTCCGTCTCCGCGACCGCCAGCTCGACCGATGAAGGCAGCTGGATCGACGTGGGCTTCCCGTTGACGGCGAGGATCTGGACAATCGAAGAAGGCAGGATGTAGGTGAGCTCGACCTCGACCTCCGACCGCGGCAGCGCGAACTGCTCGTACGTCTGCTCGTCCATGAAGTGAGCGTCGGTGCCATCGTCGTAGAGGAACTGAACGTTCTTCGTCTCCGTGTGAACGCGCGCGAACTTCTCGCCGGCGCGGAACGTATCGTCGATCACGGCACCGGTCTCGAGGTTCTTCAGCTTCGTACGCACGAACGCGCCACCCTTGCCGGGCTTGACGTGCTGGAAGTCGACGATCCTCCACATCGAGCCGCGATGCTCGATGTGCATGCCCGTCTTGAACTGATTCGTGCTGATGATGTCGGCCATACGGCGGCGCACGATACCTGTCGCCGCGACGCGCGAGGCGCGCTGCCGTGCCTATCCGACGGTAAGCATCTTCTTCGTGAAGGAGGTCAGGATCTCGCAGCCCGTCTCCGTGACGACGACCAGATCCTCGATCCTGCAGCCGCCGACGCCCGGAAGGTAGAGACCGGGCTCGACCGTGACGAGATTCCGCGGCGCAAGCACATCGGACGACTCCGGCCGGAGCACCGGCGCTTCGTGGACTTCCATCCCGAGGCCGTGACCGAGGCCATGCCCGTAATACTCGGCCATTCCTGCCGCGGCAATGGCGGTGCGCGACGCTGCATCGACGTCGACGCCGCTCTCGCCGGCCGAAACAGCGGCGAGCCCGTCGAGCTGCGCCCGCGCAACCAGCTCGTAGATCTCTACGAGCTGCTGGGAGACCTCTCCGACGGCGAACGTGCGCGTGCAGTCCGAGCAGTACCCATCGACGGTGCACCCCATGTCGATCGTCACGAGAACGCCCTCGCAGACAACGGTGTCATCGGGATGCGCGTGAGGAGAGGCCCCGTTCAGCCCAGAGGCGACGATCGGCTCGAAGGCGAGCGCTTCTGCCCCCAGCTCTCGGAACGTCCGCTCGATCCACCAGGCGAGCTCCTTCTCCGTGCGCCCGGTGAACTGCTCCTCGGCCAGCGCCGCATACAGCTCGTCCGAGATCGCCGACGCTCGGCGGATGGCGTCTATTTCGGCGTCGTCCTTGACGAGTCGGAAGGCCTCCACAAGCCCGCGCGTCGCGACGAGTTCGGCTCCTCCCGCTCCCAGCATCTGCCAGTGGGCGTAGGAGATCCGCGATGCCTCGAACCCAACGCGCCGACCCGCGAGCAACTCGGACAGGGCTCCGGCGACATCACGGCGGGTCTGGACGACCTCGACGTCGGCTACCGCCTTCGCCGCCTCGAGGTACCGGAAGTCCGTGTACAGAGTTGCCTTTCCGTCCGGCTCGACGAGGACGGCGCAGTTGGAGCTCTGGAAACCCAGCAGGTACTGGACGTTGACTCCGTCGGTGACGAGGAGCGGCTCGCTGAGCGACGCAGCAAGACGCGCGACGCGGCTCATGGGCGGCGCTCAGCGAGCATGCCGAGGGCCTCTCGATACCCCTCGAAGCCCTTGCCGACGACCCGCATCCCACCGAGACCTGTGAGGACCGAATGCCGGCGCCACTCCTCGCGTTCGTCGATGTTGGAGAGGTGGACCTCGACGAAGGGGACGGTAAATGGTTGGAGTGCGTCATGGATCGCCCAGGAGTAGTGCGTCCAGGCGCCGGGATTGACGATGAGGCCGTCAGCCGTTCCGAGTGCCTGGTGCAGAAATCCGATGTACTCGCCTTCGTGGTTCGTCTGTCTGCAGCGAACCTGCAGGTCGAGGTCGCGCGCCCAGGCGTACACCTGTGTCTCCAGGTCCTGGATCGACTGGTCGCCGTAGGTCGCCTGATCACGCCGACCGAGCAGGTTGAGGTTCACTCCGTTGAGAACGTCGATGCGCACGCGCTGACTCTAATCACAGATCAGGCTGTCGAGCGCCGCACGTATCTCGGCCTCGCCGACTTCGTTGCCCCAGGTCGGCTGGCCGTTGCGCTCGAGGAGCACGAGCCTTGGTACGCCGCCGACGGACTTCTTGTCGCGGGCGAGGGCAGCCCAGGCCGCGTCTCGGTCGAGCTTGACCGGCCGTGGGTCGAGCTCGTTGCGGACCGATGCCAGGGCTTCGTCGTTTCCCGACAGACGCAACGCGGCGAGCAGCCCGAGCGCGACTGCCTGACCGTGTGGGAGGTCATAGCCGGCGGCAGCTTCGAGCGCGTGGGCAAATGTGTGTCCGAGGTTCAGCTGGTTGCGTGGCCCACGATCGTGCGGATCGCCGAGACACACGCCGGCCTTGAAGGAAGCGCAGCGGCGAACGAGCTCGGCAAGGGGGTGCTCCCACACGGGGCTCCCCATGAGGAGGCCCGTCTTCACGACCTCCGCCATCCCGTTCCGCATCTCCGCCTCGGGGAGCGTTTCGAGCGTGCCCGGGTCGATCACGACCCTCGCCGGCCAGTGGAAACAGCCGACGAGATTCTTGCCACTCGGTAGATCGACCGCCGTCTTGCCCCCGATTGCCGCGTCGACCTGCCCCACGAGCGTCGTCGGCACGGCAACCCACGGAACGCCTCGCATCCAGGTTGCGGCGGCGAATCCCGCGACGTCGGTCGTACACCCGCCGCCGAGCGCGACGATCGTCCCGTCCCGCCCGATCCGAAGTGACCGCCAGAGGTGGTCGAGCACGCCGATCGCCTTGGCCGGCTCGCCTGCAGGCACCTCGTGCGTCGCGATGTCACGCGCTCCGAGGGCGAGCTGGGCGGTGACACCGTGGATCCCCGCAACGGTCGCGTCGGCGACGATCTCGATCGGCCCGTCCCCCGGCACGAGATCGCCGAGGAGATCGATAGCTCCGATGCCGACGTTGATGCCGGCAGCAGCAAGAACGACTCCGTCGAGGTCACGAGCGCGCGCGTCCGCGGTCTCCTCGTAGATCGGGATGCGATCCTGAAACAGGGCACGGAACGCGTGCTCGTCGGAGGCCAGTGGCCGCGCACTGCGTGACGCACGCTGCCAAGCGGTCTCCAGCTCGACATCGAGCAGGATCGTGAACGCACGGCCGCGCAGATTCTCTCGTGTCTCAGCCGAAAGGACGGCTCCGCCGCCAAGCGCGATCACCGCGGGCTCCCCTGTGTCTAGAACCGATGCGGCCACGGACTCCTCGAGCGCTCTGAACGCCGCTTCGTCATCGCGGGCAAAGAGCTGCGCGATCGTGATCCCCGCGCGCGCCTCGATCTCGCGGTCGAGGTCGATGAAGTGCCGACCGAGACGCCGAGCGACGTGCGCGCCCATCGTCGACTTGCCCGCGCCCATGAAGCCGGTGAGCGCGAGGTGGCGGCTCAGGGCGTTCGGGGCCACCGGATGCGCTCGAGGTAGGCGCGGTGTGCTGCGACGAAATCGACGATTGCGTCGCCGCCGAACTTGTCCCGGGCGCTCACGGCGATCTCCCAGGCGACGGCTGCCTCGGCGACGACGGCGAGCGCCTCGACGGCCTGCACGTCGCTGCGCTCGACAAGCGCCTGCGCGGCCTCTCCCGTTTCGAGGTCGACGGAGTCGAGAGGCTTCATCAGCGTCGGGAGTGGCTTCATCGCGGCTCGGACGATGACCGGCTCACCGTTCGTGATTCCTGCCTCGAGACCGCCGGCGTGATTCGTGCGCCGCACGAGCCCCGGGGCGATCTCGTCGTGGGCCTCTGAGCCTCGGACGCGTGCCAGGGCGAAGCCGTCACCGATCTCCACGCCCTTGACGGCCTGGATACCCATGAGCGTGAAGGCAAGGCGCGCGTCGAGCCGATCCGATTTCTCGGCATACGAACCAAGGCCCGGCGGGCAGCCCTCGACGACAACCTCGACGATGCCGCCCAGCGTGTCGCGATCCTTACGTGCTGCATCTGTCGCCTCGCGCATCCCGTCATCACCGCTCGCGCCGCCCACCTCGAGCGGGCGGCCGGCGACGGAGATCCCGATCGTCGCGAGAAACGCCTTGGCAACGGCCCCGGCGGCGACGTGGGTCGCCGTGTGGCGCGCGCTCGCACGCTCGAGCGAGTCGCGCACGTCGTCATGCCCGTACTTGAGAACGCCCGCGAGATCGGCGTGACCGGGCCGTGGGAGCGTGACGACCTTGACTCCCTTTCCCTGCGGTTCGCCCTCAGGCTCGAACGGGCTCATCCCCCACGTCCAGTTCTTGTGATCGAGATTGCGGACGACAAGCGTGAGCGGGGTGCCGAGCGTCCTGCCCTGCCTGAGACCCGAGAGCACCTCGACGGTGTCGGTCTCGAGCTGCTGCCGCGGACTGCGGCCGTATCCGAGCTGGCGGCGGCGCAGATCCGCGTCGATCGACGCCTTCTCGAGCAGCAGCCCTGCGGGCAGGCCGGTGAGGACGGCCACGAGCGCGGGGCCGTGCGACTCACCTGCGGTGACGAGGCCGAGTGGCATGGTGCAAGCCTAGACGCCAGGCCGGTTCAGGCGGCCGCTTGCCTTGAGGCCGCGGGTCAGGCGAGGACGATGCGCTGTGGGCCGTGGGTCGGCCGGGTCATCTCGGGATTCTGCTCGCGATCGACGTCGAGGAGCGCGACCGGAAGCGGCTCGCCCGCGACGTCGATCTCGTAGAGCGCGCGGGCTGCATCGCCGGAGCCGAAGTCGCCGTCGTCATATCGCGTCCAGAGCGCGTCGAACTGCGCCACGTCGACCCTGATCGTGTCTCCGCCGCGGCCACGCTCGACGATCGCGTCGGTGCGGAGGAGCAGCTCCCCGGCGATCTGCCGCTCGAAGCGACCCTCACCGTTGCGCTCGAAGCGCTGGGTGACGAGCGAGCCAGATTCGATCGGACCTTCGACCGTCGCAAACGCGGAACGCGCGGCGTTCGTGGAGCCCTGATGGCGGCCGTGCGTGGGAAGCGATCTCCCCGTAGGGTTCGCCTGAGCCGGCGGCCTGTTCTCGTCGAAGCTCATGCGGTCTACCCTACGCGACGCGGATCGGGGCTGCTCCGCGGTGTGACGAGGCGAGCAGCTGCGAATCCGTCACTCAGGGCGCGTCGCCGAAGCTGACGGCGCGTGTTTCCACTGTCCCGGCCGTTCGTCCTGGAGCCGACTGGTATCCCCAGTAGAGGTTCGTGTGAGCAATGACCTGCGCCGGCGGTGGAGCACCCCAGGCAGTCTGATCCTCGGTCGTATGCGCGTCGCCGACGAGCGTCGCGTCGTAGCCACGGGCAAACGCACCGTGAAGAGTCGAGCGGATGCACGCATCCGTCTGTGCGCCGACAACGATGAGCCGCCCGACTCCGAGGTCGGAGAGAACGATCTCGAGCGTCGTGTCCTCGAACGAGTCGCCGTACTGCTTCTCGATCAGCGGCTCCCGAGCGCGGGGGATCAGTTCGGGGACGATCCGCCATGCCTCGCTTCCCCGCACGAGTCCCTCATCATTGTGCTGAACCCAGACGACGGGGACGTCTTCGTGACGTGCCCTCTCGACGAGGCTGCCAACGTTCGCGACGACTTTGTCGCGCTCGTGTGCGCCCTCGACGACGCCGTTCTGCACGTCGACGACGAGGAGCGCGGGTGCTGGCGCCGAGGTTCGCGTCCTCGCGGCTGCCGTCTGCCTCTTCTGCGCAGGCCTCGTGGTCGGCGCGCCGTTGCCCGTGCCGCTTCGAGCGCATCCACTCGAGCGGCGACGCTTCGCGACGCGATCGCACCCACGAACGGCGATACCGGCCCCGACTGGAAAAGCAACGCTGACCAAACACCGGGGAACGGCGCCTGCGCCAGTGTTCGCGAATGTCACATGACCGACCGACAGCACGGTCAGGTGGGCCGGGGGCTATTCCACGCGTTCGCCCGCGGGCTCCGGGTCAACACGGGGCGCCCAAGGCCCATCCACGATCACGGCCTCATCGTCGCCCGGCCACGGCGGCAGTGCCGTGCAAGTAAAGACAAGGGGCACGGTCCCGGTGCAGCGATACTGAAAGGCCGTGCCGAGCGGGATGTCCACACACACGCCGGGGATGAGCCGGGTGATGCTCTCATGACCCTCCGGCGCGCTGCGCCAAATCTCTCCCTCGCCCAAGACGACATACCAATACTCGTCGATCGTCCGGAAGTGGCAGGCACGGCCAACCATCCCCGGCGGCACGGTCGAATGGATCATGTTGCCGTGCGGTCCGTCCATGAGGAAACGGATACGAGCTCCCAAGGGCGATCGGCCGCGCTCCGCGGCTTCAACGGTGGTGGTCTTCACGTGGTCACTCCCGTCAAGGGGACAGGTACGCTAGCCGGTCCTCGACTGCCGCGTTTCACCGCAGTTTCGGCATGTCTCGTTGCTGCGGGCGATAGCAGCCTGTGGTGCGCCAGCGTTCATAAGTGTCACCCGAACGAGCTGGCGGTTGGGCGGGTTTGGTGCGATGATTCAGCGACAACCCGCTCGCCTGCGCCATTTTGTTCGGGAATGTCACACGAACGAGTGTGGCCGCTTGCCAGCCCGATGACGAGGACTAGGGCCTGCGCCCTACCCGGCAGGTGAATCTCATGAGGTCATTGGTGAAGCGCGCTGGATCGTCCCAGCGGGGAGTGTGCCCGACGCCGGGGTAGGCGAGGAGGTCGGCATCAGGGATCGCGCCTGCCAAATGATCCTGCATCGCGCGGGAAACCACGGCGTCGGCATCGCCCCAGATCAAGAGCGTCGGAGCCTCGATGAGTCCGAGCTCGGCCCGGTCGTCGTATTCGAGGAGTCCGGCGAACGTCTGCTTCCATACGCGTGCCGGGACCGCAAGGATCTCCTCGACGAGCAGGTCGACCAGGTCGGGCGCGACGTTCTCCGACGAGGTGTTGACGACAAACGACCGTGCGAAGTCCCAACTGATGGGATCGTCCAGTTCGGAAACGACAGACTCGACGAAGCGGAGCAAGTGCGCGTTTCCACGGAGCGTCGTCGGAGACGCTTCGAGGATCAGCCCAGCGACCCGATCCGGATGATCGAGAGCGACCCTACGGGCGACGAGACATGAGCCCGAGTGGCCCGCCAGGACAGCCCGCTCGACATCGAGGGCGTCAAGCAGCGGTACCACGTCGACGGCAAAGTCCTCGACGCGGTATCCCGTCTCCGGTTTGTTGGACTCACCGTGCCCGCGCTGGGAAACAGCGATGGCTCGGATGCCGTGTGGCAGGCGATCAAGGACCGGCTGGTAGGAGCGCCACGAGTCGGTCGGCCCGGGCAGCATGAGCACGGCCGGACCGGACGAGTCCCCCTCGTCCGCATACGAGAGCGTTAGACCCGATGCCAGGCCGACTTTCGCCATAACGGGGACTGTATGCGCCTCCGCCCTTCCGAGCCTGGCCCGGCGCAAAGCATTCGCCTGCGCGAGCGTTGACGAATGTCCCTCGAGGTCGATGCCTCGGAACAGGAGGCGAGATCTCGGCGCCCTTCGCGCTCCGCTGCTTGTGGCTCAGAGCCAAAGTACGTAAACGTCTCTTTCCGGGAACAGGCGACTGGCATGCCCGAGCATCCATACGCCTGACGCCCCACAGGTGGGCGCGAGCACTTCCCGCGAGAGGCCCGCTCTTTGCGCGGCGCGCTCTACGCGTGCTCGCGTCGGCCGACGACGACGCCGGCGAGCAGGATGACTGCGAAGATCACGACACCGAAGCCGATCCCGATCATCTCGTACTGACTCATCGCGCCGCCTCCCTGGTCGTGGTCGTCACGGCTCAGAATACTCCGATGCCCTACCTGTTGCGCAGGGCATCGCGCATCGCGAGGAGCGGTGCGGGCAGGCCCGTCCAGCGCTCGAACGACGCGGCCCCCTGGAACAGGAGAACGTCGAGGCCGTCGACGACGATCTCGCAGCCTGCGCTCCGGGCAGCCGTCACGAGAGCCGTCTCGCGCCCGTCGGGGAGATAGGTGAGATCGACGACCTGCATGCTCCCGTGAGGAGCCACGATGAGTTCCTCCTTCACCGGCGTCGCGTTCACGAGGACGTCGTACCCGTCGCCCGCGGGCGGCCACGCCGACGTACGGCGGCTCGCCGTCGTGACCTCCGCGCCGGCACGTTCGAGCGCCTCGACAACCGCAAGCGCCGCACCACCCGCGCCGAGCACGAGCGCCCGGCGCCCTGATGCATCGACCTGCGACGTCACGGCGTCGCCGTCGGTCGAGGAGCCGATCACACGGCCGGCGTCGAAGACGAGTGTGTTGACCGATCCGGCTGCGAGCGCGATGTCGTCGAGCTCGTCACAGAGCTCGATCACCGCCTGCTTGTGAGGGATCGTCACGTTCGCTCCCGCGAAACCCATCGCGCTCAGACCACGGACGGCGTCACCGAGCAGCTCGGGGGGCGTCGGCAGCGGCAGGTACGCCCAGTCGAGGCCCAGCGCCGCGAACCCCGCATTCTGCATCGGGGGCGACAGGGAGTGCGACGTCGGCCAGCCGAGCAGTCCGACGAGCGTCGTCGTTCCGCGGATCTCGATCATGCGGTCATCCCTGTCAGCACCCCGGGAGTATCGTCGGAGAAGCCGACGGCCTGTCGACAGCCGAAACAGGCCGCATCTAGTTGCATGCGTAGCCGAACTCGCACACCTTGCGCAGGAACTCGCTCTCGCTCGCCGTGAAGAAGTGGCGCTTGGTGCCGGGGATGCGGACGTAGTAGAGGTAATCCACCTTCGCCGGGTGCGCGGCGGCCCGAATCGACGCAAGACCAGGGTTCGCGACCGGCGTCGGCGGCAATCCCGGAAAACGCCGACTGTTGTACGGATTGTCGCTCCGGATTGCAGACTTCGTCAACGACTCGGTGCCCGGAATGTCCAGGCCGTACCGGATTGTCGCGTCGATGCCGAGAGGCATCTCGTTGCGCAAACGGTTGTAGATCACGGCCGACACGAGCTTCCGCTCACCCGGTGCCACCGTCTCCTTCTCGATCATGGAGGCGATCTTGAGCACGTCATACGGCGTCAGGTTCCTCAGGCGAGCGTACGAGAGATTGATGCGGGCGAACGCCTTGCGGAAAGCCGCCAACTGGTCGGAGACGAGCTCTCTCCCGCTCGTGAACTGGGTGAACTCGTACAGCGCCGGGAAGAGGAACCCCTCCATCGAGCCGCGCTTCCAGTCCGTGAGGAATGGCTTCGGCGGCTTCGCCTGAGCCGTGGCATCGAGGTACCGCTTGCGCGTCAGCTTCGGCGTCACGCCGCGCTTCGCGATCGCGATCTTGCGCACGGCTGCGACGCGATCTCCCATCTCTCTCACGTTGAGGCCCTCCGGAAAAATGATGCGGAGGCGTTCGACGGGCGGCGCGGCCTCCGTCGTGACCGCCGGCGCTGCGTCGCCCCCGCAGCCGGCGACGAGGAGCGCAGCCGTGATCATGAGGACGAACGCGGACCGCCTCATCTTCGGGCCTCGGCGTCGAGCCAGCCCTGGAGAAGGTGCGCCGCCGCGACCGCATCTTCGGGTGCCTTGCCGCCAAAGCGCTGTGCGAGCGCCGTCGTGAAGCGCTCGTCTGCGGTCTCGACCGGGACGGCGACGAGAGCGCGTAGGGCTGTGACGAAGCGCTCGGTCTCGGCAGCCTGCTTGCCATGCTCGCCTTTCAGCGTGAGCGGGAGCCCGACCACGATGTGCTCGACCTCGTTCTCGCCGACGAGCCCGGCTAGTTCGGCAAGGCCCTTCTCGGTCGCCGCTTTCTTGACGACGCAGACCGGACGGGCAAGGATGCCGCTCGCGTCGGAGATCGCGACGCCCGTGCGGGCCGAACCGTAGTCGAGCGCAAGAACCCGCACGTCTAGAGGCTTGATGTGGATTGGAAGTGCGGCTGGGGCGGTTCTGCACCAAGGAGCGTGTTCGACGCGGTCGGCGTTAAGGCTGGTGGCCTTGATGAC
>JBKJVI010000173.1:0-10974 GCA_046590225.1 Gaiella sp.
CATCGGGATTGTTGATGCTGCCACGGCGAGCACGCTCGGTACGGTCGGCACTGCCGCTCGTGCCGCCGGTGTCGCCGAGGACCTGCGAACGACGAGCCCTCGCCTGGCCTACGACGACTTCGAGGTCGCGGTGCTCCGGCGGCAGACCGGGGACGTCCAGGCTCGACTCGAGCAGCGAGCGCTCGAGCTGCTTCCCTGCCTCGACATCCTCGACCGGCTACTCGAAGGCCCTGTGTCCCCGGCTGCGGCGGAACGCGCTGCGGAGGGCGCCTCGATCGGCGTCGGACGCGTCGAGAGCCCGCGCGGCGCCACCACGTGCATCGTCGAGCGTAACGGCGATCGGGTCGCCCGCGTCCGTCTGCGCACCGGCTCGTACGCGAATTGGCCCGCAGTCGCACATGCCGCCGCGGGCAACCTGCTCCCCGATTTCCCTCTCATCAACAAGAGCTTCGAGCTCTGCTACGCCTGCGTGGATCGGTAGATGCTGACGCTCCTCCGTGATCTCAGGAACCTCCGGCGCTCGATCGCGCTCCCTGCCGCCGCAAGCACCGGTTCCCTCACGATCCGGCACGTCGACTGCGGCTCGTGTAACGGTTGCGAGCACGAGCTGACGCTGGTTTCGAGCCCCGTCGTCGACATGGCCCGGTACGGTCTCGGAATCGTCGCCTCACCCCGCCACGCCGATGTCCTGCTCGTCACTGGCCCCGTGACGACGCGCATGCGCGCCGCTCTCCTCACGGCCTACGCTGCGATGCCGGAACCGCGCCGGGTTGTCGCGCTCGGAGACTGCGCGGTCGGCAGCGGCATCCTCGGCGATCCGTCCGAGATCGTCGGCCCCGTAGAGGACGTGCTTCCGGTCGACCTGCGCATCCCCGGCTGCCCACCGACGCCGGATGAGATCGCAACGGCGCTGGTCGGCCTCATCGACGAAAGGGAGGCAACGTGAGCACCCCGGCAAGGGCAAAGCGCCGACACACGCACGTCTGGTTTGCCGTCTACACGATCATCGTTCTAGCGGTCTTCGTGCTCAGCATCCTGAGGCAGCAGTGGTCAGTCGCCGCGACCGCACTCCTGATCGCGCTCGTCTTCGCGTTCGCGACGCGCTGGCTCTGGCGCAGGCGCTGAGCCCGGTCAACCCGCTGCAGGCTGCCGGTACGAGTGATTCGCGTTCAGCTTGGCGAGAAGGTAGTCGCCGTAGCTGACTGGGTCGAACCGCGGCGACTCTCCGCTCGGGATGCAGGACGGCAGCGGTGAGACAACGGCCGCTGCAGCGGGGTCGAAGAAGTACGGGATCGAGTAGCGGTCGCGGCCCGTGCGGTTGAGCACCCGATGCGGCGTCGAGCGCAGCGTCCCGTTCGACCATCGCTCGCCGATGTCGCCGATGTTGAGGACGAAGGCGCCTGGCCGCGGTGGCGCATCGAGCCACGTCTCGCCGTCGGGCGCGCGCACCTGGAGGCCTCCGCTCGAATCCTGCGCGAGGATCGTGAGGAAGCCGTAGTCGGTGTGCGGGTTGGAGCCGAACTCGTCATCTGGCCCGGTGGGATCCTGGGGCGGATAGTGGAGCAAGCGGAGAAACGTGGTCGGGTGCTCGAACGACCGTGCCAGGGCCCCGGCCTCGGCTTCGAGCGCCGACTCGAAGACGCCGACGAGCCGTCGCGCAAGGCCCTGGAGCGCCAGCTCGTACGCGCCGATCGCTGCCCTGAATCCCGGGATCGCCGGCCACTGGTTGGGACCTGCGAGCGGGTCTTCTCGTCGAGCCGAATCGCCGAGCTCCACCTCGTGCATGACCATCAACGACTCGCTCAGGTTCGGCTTCGTCGCCTTCTGGATCGACGACGAGACGATCTTCGACTCTGCGAACGGCATGTAGCCGCGGTGCTGGGCGTTCACCTGCAACGCGAGCTTCTGCTCCAACGGCAGCGCATGGAAGCTGCCCGAGGCGGCAAATGCAGCGTCGACGAGATCCTGCGGGACACCGTGCCCTTCGAGGTAGGCAAAGCCGACGTCGCCGTAGGCGCGGCGGAAGGCCGCCGCGACATCCGGCGATTCGAGATCGATTACGGGAATCGACGTGCTCATTCAGCGACATCCTCGATTGCACCCCGAGCCGCGTCGAGGGTCTGCTCGATTTCAGCCCGCCCGTGGGCCAGCGAGACGAACCAGCGGCCGAGGGCATAACGGTGGGCGTAGACGCCCCGTGCCTCGAGGCCGTCGCAGAACGTGAGGTACAGCTCGGCCGGTTGCAGCGCCGCAGCCTCATTCACATCGCGGGGCTCCTCGTCGGGCCGAGCGGCCAGAAACGGCTGAAGCATCGAGCCCACGCGACGGACATGCCCGGCCATCCCTGCGGACGCGAAGATGTTCTCCATCCCAGCTGCCAGCATCGTCGAACGCTGCTCGAGGTCGTCGTAGAGCGTGGGCTCGGCAGCGATCCGTGACAGCACTGCAACCGAGGCTGCGAGCCCGACCGGCGACCCGGTGTACGTGCCTCCGTGAACGACGCGATTGTCGGCCTCCCACGCCATCAGCTCGCGCGAGCCACCGAATGCCGCAACGGACATGCCCCCACCGATCACCTTGCCGAGGGCGGTGATGTCCGGTGTGACGCCGTAGCGCTCCTGCGCCCCTCCCGCGGCGAGGCGAAAGCCCGTCATCACCTCGTCGAAGATCACGAGCGCGCCCGCCGCCCGTGTTGCCGCGGCGAGCGCCTCGAGGTACCCGGGGCGCGGCTCGAGGACGCCTCCCGACCCGGGCACGACCTCGCAGATCACCGCGGCGAGGCGATCCCCGGCAGCGTCGATCGCCTCGACGAGGGCCTCCTCGTTGTTCCAGGCCACAGTCCAGAGCGAGTCCATCACGCCGACCGGGATCCCCGCGGAGTCGGGCCTCGCGGGGCGGGCAGCCGAGGCTGCGCCGATTCCTGCGGCAAGGTGGTCGGCCCACCCGTGGTAGTGCCCTTCGAACTTGATCACGAGCTCGCGCCCGGTCGCAGCGCGCGCAAGACGTACGGCAGCCTGCGTGGCCTCGGTACCCGAGTTCGCGAACCGAAGCTGCTCGATCCCCGGCACGAGTTCGACCACGAGCTCCGCGGCCTCGCCCGAAAGCCGGTGCGGAAATGCGATGTGCCACCCGACGCGCGCGACCGTCTCCTCGACCGCCTCCCAGACGAAGGCGGGCGCATGACCGAAGAGGTTGACGCCGTATCCCATGCAGTAGTCGAGGTACTCGTTCCCGTCGAGGTCGCGGATCGTCGCGCCCCGCGCCTCCGTGATCACGAGCTCCTGTCCAGCCCGGAGCCGCGCATAGCTCGACTCGCCGCCCGCAACATGGCGAGCGATCTCGTCGAAAGTCGCGCGCGATCGAGAGCGGTCGAGATACGGGACGGGCACGCCGGAAGCCTAGCCCGGACGCCTGGCCGAACGAAACGTGTCCCAAAGAGCGGAGAGATTCAGTGCGAGGGGGATGGAACCAGGAGCCGTCGTGCAGTAGGTTGCTCTGATGATCGACCGGCTAGACGAGCAACGGCTCGAGATCCTTCGCGGCTGGGGTGCCGGGCTCGCATCCGACGATCGCGAGGAGCTTCGCGCTGCAGGGAAGGCGATCACGGTCCTGATCGAGGAGATCGACCAGCTCCAGGTCGACCTCTGGAACGCCCGGGTCGAGCAGCGGGATGCCGCACGACCTCTGCACGCTCCGACGCAGGGCGCACCGCTGCGCGCTCGGCTCGCAGACCATCCTTTGCCGGCGTGACGGACTCCCCCGAAGGGGGAGACAAACAGCGCTGGATCGGCCGACGGGGGCTTCATCGTCGAGGACGGCCGCGGCTGGACGCGCCCCTGATCGCCGAGGTTCGTTGCTCGTCCGCCGCAGTCAGTCTCGCTCTCGTAGACGCACGAGTTTGCAGAGCGTGTGATCCAGTTCCCCGCGCTGACCGTATATGTGGACATTAGCTCGACATATCCAGTCACCGATCCATAAGGGGTTCCAATCGTCATGCGCAAGACCACTCTCATCCTTGCTGTGGCCGCCGTCGCTGTAGCGGCCGTTCTCGCCCCGTCCGTCTCGGCGCGCTCCGCCGCCGGCGAGGCCGACATCGTCACGACCGCCGTAAACAACGGCAACTTCAAGACCCTCGCCTCACTCCTCACCGCAACCGGTCTCGTCGACACGCTCAAGGGGCCTGGCCCGTTCACGGTGCTGGCCCCGACCGATGCTGCCTTCGCCAAGGTTCCGAAGGCCACGCTCGATGCACTCGCGGTCGATCCCGCCAAGCTCAAGGCCGTCCTGCTCTATCACGTGATCGCAGGCAACATCCCTTCCAGCGAGATCGTGAAGCTCACCTCGGCGAAGACGGTCAACGGCGCGAGCGTCGCGATCAAGGTCGACGGCGGCTCCGTCTTCGTGAACAACGCGAAGGTCATCATTCCCGACGTCCAGGCTTCGAACGGTGTCATCCACGTCATCGACACTGTCCTCCTGCCGCCTGCGGCGAAGCAGAACATCGTCAAGACGGCGGTCGCTGCCGGTTCCTTCAAGACGCTGACATCACTCGTCACGAAGGCGGGCCTCGCGAAGACGCTGTCCGGCGGACAGTGGACGGTGTTCGCACCGACCGACGCTGCATTCGCGAAGGTGCCGAAGGCGACGCTCGCGAAGCTCGGCAAGAACCCGGCCCTCCTCAAGAAGGTGCTGCTTTACCACGTGGTCAAGGGCGCAGTGCCGGCGAGCACGGTCGTCACCCTGAACGGCAAGTCCGTGAAGACGATGTCCGGCGATTCCGTGAAGATCAAGGTCGTCGGCGGCAACGTCTTCCTGAACGGTTCGACCAAGGTCATCAAGACCGACGTGATGGCGTCGAACGGCATCATCCACGTCATCAACAAGGTGCTGATCCCCGCCTCGTAACCCCCCTCGAGACGAGGCACCCGGGCGACGGGCCGCGGGAAACCGCGGCCCGTCGTCGTTTCGGAACCCGACCGGACGAGTATCTAGCTGCCCTGACCGCGGACGACTTGCTCACAGTCTCGATCGACGCGGTCGAGGCGATCGGCGATGACCAGATCCCGGCCTCGTCCGCAGAGAACGATGTCCTTGACTCCATCTCGGGTCGCGATCTGGTCGTTGCCGTCGTTCCCCTCGATCCGATCGCGGCCGCTCCCGCCGAGGATGACGTCGTCTCCACCCCGTCCGAGGATCGTGTCGGCCCCCGCGCCTCCGCGCAGCACATCGGCGAACGGCGTGCCGAAGATCCGGTCGGCACCAGGGGTGCCCGTTCTGCGGATGCCCTTCACCCCGCCGCTTCTGTCAGTCCCGGGCCTCGCAGCGGATGCAGGCACGCCTACAACGAGTGTCGCTGTCGCCGTGCTGTCCGTTCGCGCCGCGTCGTTCTGCGCGGACACATCGACGCGGATCGACCGCTCCCCTGCAAGGCCGACGTCGATCCAGAAGCGGACGGGCGTCTCCGTCCCCGCTGGCAGGAAGTCGAGGAGGCAGGTCAGCGTCGTCATGCCGGAACACCCCGAGCCTCGCTCGTAGAACGGCACGCCAAGAAGGGTCACGCCATCCGGAAGCGTAATCACGACACGGGTATCGATCGCGGTCTGCACGCCCGGAGCGTTCTTGACGACAACCCGTGCTTCGACGTCCTGGCCGGGAACGAGACTCGCACGAGCAACGTCGAGGCTGAGGCTCAGTGCGGCAGGCGCCCCGCCTCCGCCCCCGCCTCCGCCTCCCCCTGCTGGCGGGGGACTGGCAGAAGTCGAAACGTCGACGGGAAGCGAAGCGGTGCCGAGATTGCCCGCCCCATCGAGAGCCCGAATCACGTAGGTGTAGGTTTCGCTCCGCGCGACGGTCGTGTCCCTCCACGTGAGCACGTTGGTCGTTGCAATGAGCGCTCCACCGCGGTAGACACGGTAGGAGACGGGGGCAGACCCATCGGTCACCGAGGCCCACTGGACGTCCACGCGGAGCGGCCCCTCGCCGGCGGTCGCGGTGAGGGCCACCGGTGCAGGCGGTGCCACGTAGTCGCTACTCGGACGACCGCCCTTCAGCGCGTCGCAGTCGACAGTCCCGGCCGTGGCAGTCGCGAATGCCGTCGCGAACGCGGGCGACGATGGTTTGGGTGTGAGGTCTGCCCAGAGCGCACCTGACTGCCAGCCGGCGAGACGCGGCTCGTCCGCGAGCAGAAAATTGAGGATCCCCGCGACCCACGGCTGGCAGGCGGCGAGTCGTGTCGCATCGAGGATCTGCGTGCGCTGATCGGGGGCGAGGCTGTCGGCCGCCGGTGGCGGCGTGTCCGGCTCGCCACCCGCATCGGGTGAAAGCACGGGAGTCACGGTCTCCGTACCCGTGTAGGCAGCGGCCTTGGCGGGATCGATCGCCGTCTGGAAGCCTGACTCGAGATACCAGATGCGTGGGCATACCATCCCGGCGCACGCGCCCGGTAGCGGCTGGCCGGACCCCGAGAGTGCGAGCGAAAGGTTCGCCATCAATTTGTTCCAGTCTCCCATCCCGATCGTTGTCTGCCCGACATGTCGCGTCCACGGGCGCTCGTCGGCACGCAGTGGGTATGGATGAAACGCGACGCCGTCCAGGAGCGGCGCTGTGCGACCACTTGCCCGATAGGCATCGCCGAATTTGCGAATGAACGCACCAGGTGAATGGGAGCCAGCGTCATCATTGCCCGTCGAGGAAAGCGCGAGGCCGTGGACGCGAGCGCTCGGCACCGCCGCGTGCACGACGTCGTAGCAGCGCGCAAGCAGCGCTTGGTACTCGACGGGAGCAAGCGACGATCCGTCTGCAGCGGTCTGCGGGTTCCAGAACAGCCTCTTGTTGGGCTCGTTCCAGATCACAACGTCACGGATCGTGGCGTAGCGCACGAGGATATCGCGGACGAAGGCGCAGTACGTGTCGCGGGCTGACGCGTCGCGCGGCGCCGAGATTCCTGCGGTGCCGTAGACCGAGAGAAAGAGCCTCAGACCCGACGCCGCAGCGACTGCGCGATCGAGCCGTGTGATCTCCGCTGGGTCGAGTTGCGTCTGCGAGGGGCTCCACTGGGTCGTGAGTCGCATCGCGGTCGCGCCGAGCGCGCGTGCGGGATCGGTTGCGTGCGCGCCGATCTCCTTCGGCAGATCATCGGCGAACCCGACAAGGAACGGCGTCGTGGACTGGGTCGGCGCCGACTCCCCGACGAGCAGCGCGACTGCAGCGCAGGTGACAACGAGGAGGGCGAGGCGGCGGATGACACGGCGTTCGCTTGGGCGCACGAGTCTCCTCCCTTCCCTGGCCGAACGAGGCCCGTGCTTCCACCGGCCGGGCGGAGTAGGTTGCCACCGGTCGGACTCCTGCCAGCACGAGAAGCACGCGACGTTCTAATGTTCTGGCGCTCTCGTGCCGATCCATCGGTCATGGGAGATCCTTGTCCTTGACGGGGTATGCCTCCGGCGGCGCCCTCGATCACGGGCGGGCGTTTTCGGCCTCCGAGCTCATAGACCACTTTCGGGCCAGGACCGGAGCTGAGCTTGTCCGCTCGAACATGAGCGACGGCATCTTCGACCTCCTCGAGCCCTCAGCATCCTCGCTCCCCGGCGAGTACGGAACCTTCACGATCTTCGTCGTCAAGAGTGGCCAGGCATCGTATCCCGAGATCCTTCTCGGCGGCGAAGACGGTGAGCTTCTCCAGCTCGATGCGAGAGGGATCAACTGGCAGGACGTCGGGGACGGCCTCGTTCAGGCCGCTCGCCAGTACGGCAAGAACATCTTCCTCCTCTGGTACGGGTGGAAGGGAATCGGCCAGACCGATGAGACCTGGGATCGGCTCGACAGCATCCTCAAGGGTCTCGTCGAATCGAAAGAAGGGTTCGGCCCTCTCCGCCCTCCCCGTTCACAAAAGGGAGAGTCGACCGGACTAGAAGGGCACGACAGAGAAGGGTTCGCCGCCGCGGCGACCCGTCTCGAGGGCCAGGCAACCGACGAGGTGGCAGCCGATGCCACGACCGCTGACGCGCCCGTTCTCGACGATGCGCAGCGACTCGAGCGGATCCTCGCCGAGTTGGATGCGCTGATCGGCCTCGCCCCGGTCAAGGAACGCGTACGAGCATTGATCGCGTTCCTCCGTGTGCAGCAGCAACGACAGGCAGACGGTCTCAGAACACCCAATCTGAATCATCACCTCGTCTTCGACGGCCCGCCGGGCACGGGGAAGACGACCGTCGCCCGGCTGATTGGCGAGATCTTTGCTGCGCTTGGTCTCCTCGATCACGGCCGTCTCGTGGAGGCGGCGCGCCAGGATCTCGTGGGTGGGTACATCGGCCAGACCGCGATCAAGACAAACGCGGTGGTCGATAGTGCGCTCGGTGGTGTCCTGTTCATCGACGAGGCGTACTCGCTCAGCGGAGCGAGCAATCAGGATTTCGGTCGTGAGGCGATCGAGACGCTTCTGATCCGGATGGAGAACGATCGTGGCCGGTTTGTCGTCATTGCCGCGGGCTATCCAGAGGAGATGGACGGATTTCTCGCGACGAACCCCGGCCTCGCGAGCCGCTTCTCGCGCACGATCGAGTTCCCCAGCTTCACACCATCCGAGCTGATGCAGATCTTCGTCATAATGGTGGCTGACAGCGACTACATGCTCACCCCCGAGGCTTCCGAGGCAACGCAGCGTCTCCTCGAGCGCAAGTGGGAAGCGCGGGATTCGAGCTTCGGCAACGCACGCCTCGTCCGAAACCTGGTCGAAGAGAGCATCCAGCGCCAGTCCGTCAGGCTGAACGCGACCGTCCTGACCGACCTCACGACGGCACAACTCTCATCGCTCGAGGCGGCAGACATCCCGACGGAGACGTCGTGAGCGTCCATCCCGATGACACCATGGATGGTCTGCGAGAGGGCTGCGCGCCGAGGGGGCAGCCCGTAGATCGGCTGCCCCCTCGCGCTCGACCGCGTGTTGTGCCTAGCGGTTGAGATCGACCGGGAAGGAGACAAGCCGGCGGGTGGAAATTCCACCGAGCAGGTTCTCTCCGGACTTGCGGGCCCGTACGAAGTTGACGAGCAGCTGCTGCTTTGCCGCCGCGGGGTAGCCGCCCTGCCGATTCATCGTTAGCGTCGCCCAGCCGTCAGTGCCCGTCGCCTGTTCGTTCGGGATACTGAACTGGTTGAAGGGTACGGCCGTCGTGTAGACGAGCGCTCCCTGAACCGCCCGGCCGCCACAGGCCGAAACGTGGAAACGGACTGTCACGCTCTGCGTCGATCCACCGACGGGCGAAGGGCTTATGCTCTGCCCGTCGATGACGAGGCGCGCCGGAGGGGAGAGAGCTGCAACGGCAATCAATCCCGTTCCGGCAGGACAACCGGTCGCTGCCGGAGGAGGCGGAGGAGGCGTAACGTTCTTCTTGGCCACGACCGCAGTGGGCGTCGTCGTCTTTGCGATCGAGCCGTCGGGGTTCGTGGCAGTCACCCGAACGCGCATCGTGTTCTTGACGTCTGGATTCTTCAAGACGTAGGTCTTCTCGGTAGCACCGCTGATCGCGGCACAACTTCCGCCGTCGGCGTCGCACCGCTGCCACTGGTACGCGTATGTGATCGTTGCAGTGCTCGTCCAGGTGCCGTTGTTCGCGGTCAGCGTCTCGCCTTCACGAGCCGTGCCCGAGATAGTCGGAGGCGCGGTGTTCACTGGAGCCACCTGTGTCGCGGCCGTGCCGCCGCTGACGAGCGTTACTGCCACGAGCGTGACGAGTACGAGTGCGCCGACTGCTCCCAGCCTGAACTTGACGTTCTTCATGAGGACTCTCCCGGGTGCGTGAAACGTGAATAGACCAACTGACACCGGTGGTGTGCCCTCGGCGCGAAAGGAGGAAACCCCTGCATACAAAAGGTTTACAGGTCTACAAGGAGCGACGGCCGGAATCGGGGTTCCGGGGCTCGCGAACTGAGTCAGCCCAGGGGGCATCCTCTCACCGGACGATTCTCAACGACCCGTCGGGGCAGGGGCGGACGTCCGGGATCTCCACGAGGTGCCCATCGCAGAAGCTCCACATCGGAGAGCGGTCGGGCGCGGCCGACCCCGAGGTCGCGAGGACAGCGATCGCGAGGGCGAGGACGGCGGCTAGAAGCAGGAAGCGCGGCATGACACAGATCATGCACCCACGCGAGTCGGGTCAAACCTTCCGGCCCCCAGCGGGCCATCGTGACCTCGGATCTCGCCGAGCTCGGGCTGCCACGGAGGGCCGTCGACGCGGCCTTCCTGGCGCTGCCCATCGCTCCACTTGCCTGGGTACTGCACGTTTCGGGGCGACAGGGGGCCTCCGTGAGCGTTGTCAATGGGGGTGGAGTCGATCTCGCTCGTCTTGGTCTCTTCCGTCCCGAATGGCTGCCCAGATCAGAATTCCCACGTAGACGAGCACCGGAACAACAATTAGAATCATTCCAATGACGACCAAGGTATCCATGTTGTGGGTGTACCCGGTGCGGGCTGGGTCTGAACACGTGTATCCGACCGCCCCTCGTCGCGGTGTTCCTCGAGAGACACGCGATCGTCGCAAAGCGACGGAAACAGCTTGAAACTGAAGCGGATGAAGAGACTCGAACTCTCGACCTTCTGCATGGCAAGCAGACGCTCTACCAACTGAGCTACATCCGCGAAGGGCGCAGCATAGCCGTTGGTGCCGATCCCCTGTCGGCATGCGGCGGCGATTGGTGACCTGATTGGTGACTTGAGTTCCGAGGTACGCCTTTATGGCGAGGTGGTATGACCCCGGAACCCCCATGTCACGCACACTTTCCCAGCACGTAGGCGTCGCCGCTGACCCCGCCGCTCCGAACTACCGAACGGTCAGTCGCGAGCACCGGCACCTCACTTCTACCGGACGTTAACCTCCGGGCAGGTGAGGACGATGTGGTGAGCGTCCCTCCTGAACGGAGGTGAGATCGCGAGAGCGCAGTCAATCAGGTTGGATGATCAGAACCGGAAACCAACAACTG
>JBKJVI010000148.1:0-5915 GCA_046590225.1 Gaiella sp.
AGCGAGGGCGGGGAGCAGCCAGGAGAGTCCTCCGTCGGCAGCGCCGGCCTTCTCAATCTTCGCCGCGCGAGCAGCCGCGGCGAGCCTCTCTTTCTTCGCAGCGGCAGCCTTCGCAGCAGCAGCCTTTGCACGAGCCTGCACGCGCTCCAGCGCTGCGGCCCGGGCTGCCTTCGCCTTTACCGCAGCGCGAGCCTTTGCGGCAGCGCGAGCCTTTGCCGCCTTCCGCTGGGCGGCAGCCGCGGCTGCCGCCTGTGACGAACGGCTCGACGAGGGGCCTGACGACGAGCTGGAGGAACTCGAAAACGACGGTGACGACGTCGTGCCCGAGGCAGACGACGAGGTCGACGGCGTCGGAGTGGAGGCGCTCGGCTTCGGCGTCGGCTTGGGCGTCGTTGCGGCAGGGGCCGTGTCGGGGGCAGGATCGGGGGAGGGGCCGCCGGCGGCAAGGCCGGCCGGCACCAGCACGAGCGCAGCAACGATCACCGCCGCAACGCGGCGCGAAGTGCACGAGTCACGGCCCGAGAACATCTTTCGCATCGGCAAAGGTCTCCTTCCGATTTCGACGGTAATGGACACCCCGGGCTTGCGATATCCCCCAGTCAGGGCCTTTCGTACCGCCCCATCCCTGCCCCATTTCGGGCCGCAGTTCGGGAATCCTCGCGCCCACCGGGAGGGGAGAGCGGGCGCGGTGCGAGAGCAGTATAGGTGCCAGCCGGAGCAGCAGCGTGCCCTCAAAGCACGGCCAGAAACCGGCTGCTCCTCGATCGGGCGCGGCGCGCACTCGCTACGAACGCACGAACACGATCCATCGGGTTCGCGGCCGCCGAGGATTGGGCTAGCGGAGCGACCGAAGGGACGCGTCGGAGTAGGGCCGAAGCCCTACTCCGATGCCGCTACGCGTTCGGCTCGAGCTCGAGGGCACACGAGTTGATGCAGAACCGCTGGCCGGACGGGCCTGGCCCATCCGGGAAGACGTGACCGAGATGCCCGCCGCAGGCGGTGCAGGTGACCTCGGTCCGGGTCATCCCGTAGCTTCGGTCGACATGCGTGTCGACGCTCTCGAGCGAGGCCGGCTCGACGAAGCTCGGCCAGCCCGAGCCGGAGTCGAACTTGGCGTCCGAGCGAAACAGCTCGGCTCCGCACCCGGCGCAGCGATACATGCCGGGGGTCTTCTCGTCTGTATAGGCGCCGATGAAGGCCCTCTCGGTTCCCTTCTCGCGCAGCACGACGTACTGCTCCGGGGTGAGGCGGGCGCGCCACTCGGCGTCGGTCAACTGTGTTTTCTGATCCATGTTCATGACCGTACCGTCCGGGACGGACCCGAAGCGTTACAGGATGACGAGGGAAACGGCCACAAACTGAACCGACGCCGCGGCCACGACGAGCGCATGGAAGATCTCGTGGTACCCGAACGTGGCGGGAAACGGGTTCGGCCGGTGTGTGGCGTACACGATCGCACCGACCGTGTAGAGGACGCCACCAATCATGACAAGGATCGATCCGGGCAGGCCGACGCCGGAGAGCATCTGCGGGATCGTGATCACGCCGACCCAGCCGACGGCGATGTACGCGAACACCGACACCCACTTCGGGGCGTCGAGCCAGACGAAGTTGAGAACGAGACCGAGCGCCGCACCGAACCAGACGGTCGCGAGGACGATCCAGCTGACCGCTCCCTCGAACGCGAGGAGCGCAAACGGCGTATACGTCCCTGCGATGAAGAGGAAGATCGTCGAGTGGTCGAGGCGCCGGGCCCAGACGCGCCGGGCCGCAGTCTTGAAGGGATAGCGGTGGTAGAGGGCGCTCGCCCCGAACATCGCGACGAGCGCCATGCCGTAGACCCAGGCCGCGAACCGCGGCCGCGCGCCGTCGGCGAGAACGACCAGCACGAACCCCGCCGCGATCGCAACGAAGAACGCCCAGAGGTGAGACATCCCGCGGAAACGGGGCTTCTCCAACATGGCCACGCTCCTATTCTGCCTTGTCGAAGCCCCCGCGCCTCCCGCAGCCCGCGTGCTCCGAGCGCTCACACTCTTCCTCGAGTGACAGAACTCCGTCCAATGCCCGAGACGGTCAGCGACGACAACCTCCTCAGCCTCGCATTGGTCGATGCTTCGGTGAGAAGCTCATCTGGGCGACGGACAAACGAGCTCAACGATGTTCTCGACACCGCCGAGTGGAGTGGCTGAGCAGTGCGCTCGTCCCGCCCGCACCGAGAACCACCGGACGAGCGTTACCTACACTCCCTTCGAGGGCCGTTAGCTCAGTTGGTAGAGCAGGGGACTTTTAATCCCAAGGTCGCTGGTTCGATCCCAGCACGGCCCACTACGATAGCCCCGTAAATACGCGGTTTTCTGTTGTCATTTTTGTATTGAACGACGAACGTATGTGCGTACGCTCACTCAGCTTGTTGCAGCTGGTTGCAGTTCGTTGCGGCTTGTTCAATGGGAGGCTCTATCCCTTGTGCGGCGGGCGACGACGGCCTCATCGCCCTCTGGCTGCCTGGAGTGTCGGGTTGCTGCCGGGGTCGGCGCCGAGTCGCCCTCGACCCCCTGCGCCATTCATCGGTCTCGGATCGCGTTTAGAACTCGATTAGGTAGCGGGGCTGGAAGGCTTGGTCGGTGACGCGGACTCCGGCGATTCTGTCGACGCGATAGCTTCTGATGGCGCCGTGGTCGTTGACGACCATGAGCAATGTGTTGCCGTCTCGGCTTCTGCGTATTGAGTAGGGCTCGATGGTGCGAGCGCCCTGGCGGCCTTGCTCGGCTCGGTAGTCGATCTCGACCTTGAGTCTGTTGGCACCGGCGAAGCGGAGGAGCTCGAGTGGTACGCCGCGCCGCCAGGAGACCATCGCGGTGGGCGCTGTCCAGCCGGGGTCGAGGTCGCCGAGTTCGACGCGAGGGAGGGGTGCGACCCTTTGTTGGCCCTGGAGCCAGGCGAAAATGCTGTCGAGCTCGGCCCAGAATTCGACGAAGGGCGGCAGGTGTGGGAGTTGATGAGCGAGCATGTTGTGCCATTCCTGCTCGATCTCTTCCCGGTAGGGGGAATTGCGGATCGTGTTCGCGTCGGGGAGCGCGATGCCAGCGTGGTCGCATTTCTGCTCGAGTGCAACTCTGACTGCCCTGACCTCGCCGATCAGATCCGGATGGCGGTAAAGATGAACGACGTCATAGAGATCGCGGGGCCGGCAGCGCTCGGCGAGCGCGCGGATCTTCTCGGCCGCGAGATCCGCGATCGTGTAGGCGAGCGCGCCTCGCGTCGGCAGCGGTTGATCGCTGTAGGGGTGGACAATGGCGCGTCGTATTGGCCGGTGGACGAGCGCCTCGTCGCTGGTGAGGTCGAGCTTGATCTTGGGCAGCGTAGGAGGTGCGGTTGGACCGCGGAACGCGATCCGTGCCTCTGTCGTCGGGTTGCCGCGCAGGTTCTGGCGGCGTCGAAACGAGCGCTCGTCGAGCGTGATCTGGAGTCCCGCTTGCTCGTCGAGCCAGTCGCCGATGCGGCCGAAGATCGGGACGAGTTGCTCAGGCGCTTCCGGTCCGCCATCGATGATGGTGAAGTCGAGGTCCTCGGAGAAGCGGTAGGTCTCGTAGTAGCACTTGCGGAGGCAGGTTCCGCCTTTGAAGACCCAGGTCGGCCCGAGGTCGGGGTCTTCAGCGATAGCGGCGAGCATCCAGCCGAGCGCGTGGTCCTTCTCGATAACGTTGTCTCGGAGCTGCCACTCGGCCTGCAGCGCCCTGATCTCCGCGACCGGGATCACGAGGGTTGCTCTCGTCGGACCGCAACGTTGACGCGTATCCCCCATCCCGCTGCGCGCGGCCCACGCGGAGGTGCGGTCGGGTCAAGCAGCACAACGCCACCCGGGATCCGCTCGTGGCACGCACCACGCAGACCGTCGTCAGGCAGTTCGGCAGCCTCGAGCAGGTAGCCGAGTCGTTTGAACACGGCCTTGTTGCCGAGCCGGTCACCGTAATCGACGAGCGTTCTCGAGTCGTGCTCGCTCAGATAGGAGGTCAGAATCTCGGCGCAGAGTCGGATGCCCCCTCCGAGCCGGGGGTCATCGAGAATGTCGACAACGGTTCTTGCTGGATCGGCAACACGAACACGGCGGTCTCCCCGCCAGACGCCGGTGGTTCCCCAGTCCAGGAGAGTGGCGGGCACGTGAAGCACATGGAAGTCGTGATCGAGCAGGCGATCGCGCGTGTGCCTCACGCGGCTCGCTGTCTTGACGATCGTTGTCCGAAAGACCTGCTCGGTCAGGTTCCAGTGACTTGCGGCCGTCCAGCCGGTGAAGTAACAGGGGCACCAGACCGCATCAGCGAGCACGAGCGGATCCTCCGACCACGACCTCGGGTCCTCAGCGTCCACCGGCACAGGGATATAGAGACCGCGCCGGACACGCCGAAGCCACCCCTGCTCAGCCCAACGAGCGAGACGCTTCGCCGCCACCACATGATCAACGCCGAGCGCACCGGCGACGTCAGCCACCGACACGAGCCGGCACCCACGGCCAACCACCGATGCAAGCTCCTCGCGACCCGACCTCGAGATACCACCCGCGTTCAACATCACAGCACCATTAATTCCTTTCTAAAGGGAAGATTAGGTGTTGTGACATCGGATGTCAAGACACCCGTATTTCTTGTTGTGTGGGAAGTATTGGCGCCGTGCCGTCGCCCGAGACACGCTATCGGCAAGGCTCGCCCCGGCGCTCGACTGCGGTGCCGCGCCAGAGCCGATCGCTGCTAGAACGGCGACATGGATGTACTCCCGCTCAGTGAGCCACTGAACGACTTCGTCCTCGACCCGCGACAGCGGGAGATCTGTGAGCTTCTGACGCTGGTCGGGCCGGAGCCCGCCACGTTCTTCGCGGATGCGTGTCGGATCATGAACGGGGCTGCTGGCGTCAGGACGCAGACGCACCTCGCGGCGCACCTGTTGCGCGAGATCGAAGGGCGGTTGCACGAGGTGTTCAGCCCGATGCTGTCGCGCGAGGCGAAGGGGCGGATCGCCGAGGCGGGAAAGAGCGAGGAGTCGCATCGGGCGAAGATCGGTGCGGCAGCCGAGATCCTCGGCCTCGATGGGCCGGCGCTCGAACAATGGCTTGACTACGCGCTCCAGCTGCACAAGCTTGCGCACCGCGCGTCGCTCGCCGGCCCGCGCGACGTCGCCGAGTTCCGCGAGCACTTCGCGAACGGGCAGAGCGTCCTGCTCGCTGTGCTGCGCCGTCTCCAGACGATCTACATCGAGGCGCGCCCGCTCGTTCAGGAGCTCGCCGCCGTCCGCGGGCCGACGACGGGGCACCTGAAGCGGCTCCGCAACAAGGTGCCGCACAGCACGGTGATCCTCGGCGAGTTTTTCGCAGCGGCACAACTCGCCTGGTTTCCACTCCTGCGCGAGGACGGTTACTTCGAAAACCCGCCGCCGCTCGAGGCGGACGAAGAAGGACGAGTCGCGTACGCCGAGTGGCCGGCGGCCCGCTTCCTCGTGCGAGCCGCCGCCGTGGAGGATTTGCAGGCCCGGGTTGTCGAGATACTTAACGCGCTCGACACGAACAACTCGGAGGCGCGGGACGCAACCGTCGAAGCCGCGGTCGCGATGCCAGCTGCGCGTGCGGCGCAGCTCGCGACGAAGATCGCCAGCTACATCAGCACCTCTGAGACCTGGTGGACGCCGCGCCACTCCGAAGGGCTCGTGACGCATCTTGTCGAGGGCGGCGAGGTTGCGGCGGCGCTCGAGGTGGCGGAGCCGCTGCTTGCGTCTGCTCCGCAAATAGCGGACTGGAGGATGCGGCACGCGTTGACCGATCTCGTGCCGAGGCTCTTCCCTGCAGCCGGTCTCGAGGGCCTCGCGTTGCTGCGGGATCTCCTTGCGGAGGAGCTGACTGCGGAGGGAAGGGAAGAATCGAACGATCTGTC
>JBKJVI010000098.1:0-7632 GCA_046590225.1 Gaiella sp.
CCGCGAGAAGACCGAAATGACGACGCAGTCACACACGGCGGAGCCCCGATCTCGGATAAGAAATCCTCCCCGAGCGTGGGGCTCGGTCGCGAGACCCTCGGGTAACGCCCCAGATTACCGCCATTTGCAGGCAGTTCGATGCGCCCGGGAGGATTCGAACCTCCGACCCGCGGATTAGAAGTCCGCCGCTCTGTCCGCTGAGCTACGGGCGCTTGTTCGTAGGGTAATCGGCCGGCCGGGCCACCGGGGTGATGCACGGAGTAAGCTCGTCGTGTGAACAGGGTTGGCATAGCCTGCGAGCACGACCCTGGTGGCGGCAGATCCGAGGCTCGGTGACGGTCGTCTCTCCCTCGCCGCTGCAGCCGTTTCTGCCGAGACTCGTCCTCGACTGGCAGGAGACGATGCCCGATGTGCTCGTTCGCGAGATCGACGGGTCGATGGTCTTCGTCGACGTCTCGGGATTCACGAAGATGTCGGAGCGCCTGGCGCGGCAGGGCAAGGTCGGCGCCGAGGAGGTCTCCGACGTGATCGGCGCCACGTTCGGAAGTCTGCTCGCCGAGGCCTACGCCTGCGGTGGCAGCCTGATCAAGTTCGGTGGTGATGCCTTGCTCGTCTTCTTCCAGGACGATGGGCATGCATTCCGTGCGGTTGCGGCCGCCCATGGAATGCGGGCGGAGCTGCGGCGATCGGGCGTCTTCTCGACGTCGTCGGGGAAGGTGATTCTCAGGATGTCGGTTGGGGCCCACACCGGACTCTTCCATTTCTTCCTTGTCGGCGCCTCGCACCGAGAGCTGATCGTCGCCGGGCCCGCTGCGACCGAGACCGTGACGATGGAGGGCGCCGCCTCCGCGGGTCAGGTCCTTCTCAGCCCCGCGCTTGCTGCCGCACTCCCAGCGGTCAACAGTGGGCGGCAACTCGGGCCTGGTGTCCTGCTCACGGGGACGCCCCCCGAGGTCGAGCGCACCGAGATTCACCGCAAGGCTGCCGGGTTCGACCTCAACCCGTTGGTACCCGTCGCCCTGCGCGAGACCGTGCTTGCAGGCGAGGTCGAGCCGGAACATCGCGTCGTGACAATCGCGTTCGTCCACTATGGTGGCTTCGACGACCTGGTTCTGACGCGTGGCCCCGACGAGGCTGCGGCCGCGCTCGATCGGCTCGTCTGCTCCGCCCAGCGAGCCGCCGACGCTCACGGGATCACATTCCTTGCCTCGGACATCGCGCCGGACGGCGGCAAGATAATCCTCACCGCGGGTGCGCCTGTTGTGACCGGAGCGGACGAGGAGGCCATGCTCCTCGCGGTACGGGCGATCATTGCTGGCGACTCGGGCCTGCCGCTCCACGTCGGTGTGAACAAAGGCCCGGTGTTCGCGGGTACGATCGGGCCCCCGTACCGGCAGACGTACACGGTCATGGGGGACGATGTCAACCTTGCCGCTCGGTTGATGGCCAGGGCAGATGTGGGCGAGATCGTGGCGACGCCCTCCGTGCTCTATGCCTCCCGGACGACGTTCGAGACCCACGAGCTCGAGCCGTTCATCGTCAAGGGGAAGAAGAAGCCGATCACGGCGCTCACGGTCGGCGAGGCAAAGGGCAGCAAGACGACGATCGCCGAGGCCGGCCTGCCGCTCCTCGGCCGCGATGAGGAGCTCGCAACGCTCGTCGACGCCTGGGGCACGGCACGGCGAGGAGAAGGCCGTGTCGTCGAGATCTCCGCCGAGCCCGGCATGGGCAAGAGCCGCCTGCTCGAAGAGTTTCTTCAACGAGCGGAGAGCCCCATTGTGATCCGCAGTGAGTGCCGTCTCTATCAGTCGGCGACGCCGTACTTCCCGTTCCAGGCGATTCTCCGGTCGGCGTTCGGGCTCGAAGGACTGGACGACAAGAAAGCGGTTCATGCTCTGACCACCCTCGTCGAAGAGCGTGCACCGACCTGGCTTCGTTGGCTGGCGCTGATCGCGACACCGCTCGACCTCGACATTGAGCCCTCCCCGGAGGTCGAAGCGCTGGAGGACAAGTTCCGGCGCGCCCGCCTCGAGGAGGCGGTCGCGGCGCTCGTTGTCGAGGTCGCGAACGAGCCGGCCATCCTCGTCATCGAGGACACGCACTGGATGGACGAGCCTTCGCGCGACCTGCTCGCATGCGTTACCGCCGGCCTGCATGCGAGCCGGTGGCTGGTTGTGCTTTCACGCCGGCCGGGGCAGGAAGGGTACGTCGCCGCCGACGAGGGCTGCGCACTTGCTCGCGTGGAGCTCCGGCCCCTTGACGCGAGACCCGTACTCGCCCTCATCCATGCCGCGACGGAGGACGCCCCCCTCCGTCCGCGGCAGGAGCTCGAGCTGGCCGAGCGCGCGGCCGGCAACCCGCTCTTCCTGATCGAGTTGCTCGACGCGCTACGTCGAGGCGAGGACGTCGAGACCATGCCCCATTCCGTTGAGGGTCTTATCCACGCTCGTATCGACACGCTCCCAATAGCTCACCGTCGGCGTCTCCGAGCGGTGTCTGTCCTCGGTAAAGGCTTCCGCGTAGAGCACGCGGCGGCAACGTTGGGCACGGACGACGTCGCTGAGGTTCGGCGCGAGCTTCGCGCGCTTGTGGAGTTCCTCTCCGTCGACCGGAACGGCTGGGCGGAGTTCCGGCACGCCCTCATCCGCGATGCCGCGTACGAGGGTCTTCCATTCCGTCGTCGCCAGGAGCTCCACGCTCGGGTGGGTGACTCGATCCTCCAGGCTGCAGGCGACCGACCGGACGAGCAGGCCGAGCTGCTGGCTGTGCACTACTGGCACGCGCGCCGCTGGGAGGAGGCGTCGCGCTTCTCGCGGGTCGCGGGCGACCAGGCCCGCGAGATCTATGCCAACGTCGAGGCGGCGCGCTTCTACGAGCGAGCCGTGGCCGCCATGGATCGCGTCGAGACCGTCACCGACGAGCAGACCGCTGTGGTCTGGCGGTCGCTCGGGCTGGCCCGGGAGGCGATAGGCGAGTTTGATTCTTCGATCGACGCGTTCAGGGAGGCATGCGCGCTACTCGACGAGCCGGTCGCGAGAGGCGAGACCCACGAACGGCGCGCGCTCGTTCGAATTCGTGCCGGCGCCTTTCGGCAGGCGCTCGCCGATACGGCGCTCGGCCTGTCGCTCATCGACGCGTCCGACGCCCCCGATGCGCGAGAGCTCCGGGCAGGTCTCCTCGCCGTGCGTGCCCGCATCCGCCTCAATCAGGGGCGGGTACGGGAAGCAGTTTCGCTGGCCGAAAGCGCCGCCCGGGAGGCGGAGGCCGTCGGGGCGTTCCGCGCACTCGCCCACGCCTATGAGGTCCTCGAGTTCGGCTACCAGCAGCTCGGTCAGCCGGAACGCGCCATCTTCGGCACGAGGACGCTCGAGATCTACCAGTCGCTCGGCGACCTCAGGGGTGCCGCGATCATCGAGATGAACCTTGGTGTGACGGCGTACGCAAAAGGGGAGTGGGGCGAGGCGATCGCGCGCTATTCGCACTCACAGGCCGAACTTGAGCGGCTCGGCGATCATGCGAACGCCGGGTTCACGGGTGCGAACCTCGGAGAAGTTCTCGTCAGTCGCGGCTCACTGGGGGAGGCCGAGGCCGTCCTCGATGGCGCCCGCAAGGTGCTTCGTGCGTCGGGCGCGCGGTTCCCGGCGGTTTTCGCGGACCTTCAGCTGGCGCGACTCGAGCTCGCTCGAAGCGAGTTCGAGAAGACCGTGGAGATGAGCGACGCCGCGATCGACGAGGCCCGAGTGCTCGGCTTTCCCGACCTCGTTCTCGAGATCTCGATCTACCGTGCGGCGGCCGAGGTGGAGATGGGTAGACCCGAGGCCGCAATCGCATCACTCGACGATGCGTATCGCGCCGTCAACGAGGACGTCGCATGGCTCGAAGTGCCCCTCGGCCGCGTCCGGGCAGCGGCGCTCGGGGCGCTCGGCCGTCTCGCCGAGGCGGAGGAGCTGCTCTCGACGTGCCTGTCCGAGGCTCGACGGCAGCAGCAGCGGTACGAGGAGGCGCTCGTTCTGATCGCACGCGCGGATCTCGCGCGGAGCAAGAACGAAGAGCCTGTCGCCGAGGAGGTTCAGGAGGCCGGGCGCCTCCTGAACCTCCTCGGCATCGTTTCCTGATGGCCGGCTAGCCGATGTTCGAGCGGCCGTCGACGGCCGTGAGAACGTAGTCGACGCGCCTGATCTCACCGGTGGTTGCCGTGGTGCTCTCGCTGCTCGTGATCAGACAGGAGCTCTGGAGGTCGCCGTCCGCACGCGGCGGCACGTTGGACGGAAGCACGTTCAACGCCACGTCCGCTGGTGATCCGAGGACAGCCAGGCCAAGCTCGGAGCCGCTCGCGCGCGGATCCTTTTTGCAGTACTTCATTGGCTCCAACTCGTACTGGAGGTTCACGTTCTTCTTGTCGTCGTAGTTCAGCGACCGGTCAGCCGGATCCGGCTGCGCCGTCCCCTGAAACACCCAGGTCAGCTTCTGGACGAAGTACGTGCACGCTCCTGGTGTACTAACAGTGAGATCGCACACCCCGTCCCCACTCACCGGGTGGAAGGCCGCGTACTGGATTCCGCCGTCCGTCCACTTCTCGTAGACGTATTCCGCAAATTCGGGCCCAGCCGCCTTGCAGTTGCCGCCGGTACCGCCAGCGACCGTAAACGACAGGTTGCTAGCCGCCGATCCACCACACGTAGCCACCGTGGTCGACCGCGCGTTACCAAAATCCCTTCCGCTGACGTCCGCGGCGAATTGCGCGATCTCCCAGCCATTCTTCTCGTTCGAGGTGTTCAGGACACTACAGGCCGCGGAGTTGTTCGTATCAGTTGTTTGGTGCCATTCCTTGGTTGCATCCGTAGACGACGCCTCCTCGCAGACGAGGTAGCTCGAATACAGTGGGACATCCTCGAAGGTATAGACGCCGTTGGCGTCAAACGTATTTGGACTCGTTCGGACAGGCGTTGAGGCGTAGACGCCGTTCACCTTCTTGTAGAGACGTACGAACCACGTGTTCTGGGCGACCTCGAAGACCGAGTCGGCTGCGTTGCGCGCTTTGTTCTCGTTCTGGTCGTTCCAGACCTGGCCGGAGATCTTCCCAAGGCAGTTCTGAACCGTAAGGGTCGGGAAGGCGGGGTTGGCGAACAGGTTCGCGTCCCCGCTCGAGTCGTTGAACTCGTTCGACTGCTTGACGATCGCCCCGATATTGGGACTCGAGGGAGAATCGACCGACGTGGGGTTCACGGCCACCACGAGCCTGACGGATCCATACTTGGCCAGGCCGAGGTTCTTGAGCGTGAGTTTATCGGTGGCCTGGTTGTAGGTGAGGTCCGACCCGCTGACCGCGGCCTCGGTGCTTGTGGGAGTGACCTTCTTGAACGCGGTGGCCCCCGTAGCGTAGGTCGGGAGTGCGATCTCCGCAGAGCCGAGACTCGCGGATTTCGCGGTGTTCGTCAGGTACACCGTCACGGTCTGGTCAGGTGTGGAAGTGCAGAGCGCCGCCCGCGTCAGAGCTGGTGACGGGGACTGCTGCGTCGCAACCGCGTAGGCCAAGGTGTAGTTTTTCTCGGACGCGCCGCTCGCGATCGGGATAGCGACGACTGCGAGCGCCACGACGGCCGCGATCAGCAGCCAGCTCCGGCGCCTGTTGTTGCGATACGCCTGTTCTATCTGCTTCGTCATGCTGTCGTCCTCCCTGAAAAACGTGCGGTGGCGAAAACGGGTAGTGCCCCGTCCTCAATCAAGGGGCCGCGTTTAGGACGGACGCCCAAACGGCATCTCGCGCTCGGCGTTGCCGGACGCCGCCCCCGATAGCCCTCGCGAACATGCCCCCTATTGGCATATCGCGTATACTAGCGGCCCGCTCGGCGGAAGTAAATTGGCGAATGATGAACGTCGGCTCGCCAGCCCGGACTTGACGAGGCAGCGTGAGAGAGCCCCGGCCGGTTGTGTGGGAGTTGCTCCTATTCGTCGGGCCAGCGGTCGCGCATCGGCTCGATGGGAAGGGTTCGACAGGGGTCGTTGCTCGCCACGGCGGCGATTCTCGCGCCGCCCACAGAGGAGATCGCTGCGAACCAGGAGGCAGCGGGACTGCAGCCGGAGCTCTTCGTAGGCCTGGCGAAGGCCTTCACCGAGCTCAGCCACTCCGCGGCCGCGTCCCGTTCACCAGAGGAGGCGGGCGCAGGCGCGAAGCTCGAGGACGTTCTCGCCCGGCTCGAAGCACCTGACCGATGCGACTCCTCCTGACGTTCGTAGGCGCGGGACCTGTCCCACCCGCACTAACGAGGAAGCCGAAGACCGAGGCGGTGGGGGAGCGAGGCGACGAAGCCCGTGACCGGATCGGGCTCTCGCCCGCTGTCGTACGCGGTGTCACGGCGAACGAGAGCCGCGCGAATCGCAGTCCCGCCGGCCCACCTGAACGGCTCGGGAGGCATGAGCTTACGGTCGGGCTCGACGATCGCGAGGCCCGTGAGCGCGTCGCGACGGTCGAGTGCCAGTCGCGCGAGGATCTCCCCGCCGAGGTACGTCGGGCCGACTCCGTTTCCCGTGAAGCCGAAGCCGTGGTGGATCTTCCCCTTCGAGCCGAAGATCGGCAGGTGCGTGGGGGAGACGTCGATCGGGCCGCCCCACGCGTGTGAAAGCTCCTTGTTCTCGAGTTGTGGGAAGAACCTGCGCAGCGCTGTCGCTGCGTGCGTGGCCGCGTCTGCGTCGATGTCGAGCCGGTCGGTGTGCTTGCCGCCGATGCCCATGCGACCGCCGCCCCAGCCGAGCGCGATCCTTCCGTCGTTCGTCGTACGGAAGTAGTGGAGGAGCGTACGGCAGTCGTGAATGTTCTCACCCGCCGTCCAGCCGATCTCCTCGATGACCTCGGGGACTGGCTCGGAGATGACCATGTGGCTCGAGGCGACACCGAGTGCGAGGCGATAGCCGCTGAACCCGGGTGTCGCGGAGTTGACGGCCAGGACGGCAGCCCCGGCCGTCACCGTCCCGAACGGAGTGACCGCCACGGCCTCGCGCGAGAGCGACGTGACAGGGTTTCGCTCGTGGAGTCGCACGCCGGCCTCGAGTACCTTCGCCCGGAGGCCCAGCGAGAGCCGCGCTGGTTGAACATTCGCCGCTGTCGGAAGAAACATGCCGCCGAGAAACGCCGGTGAGACGCAGCGAGCTGCCACTTCGTCGCTCGTGAGCGCCACGGCCTCCTCGGCTGCTCCTATGGCCCGACAGGCCTCGACCACCTCGTCCCAGTCGCCAAGCTGTGCCTCGCTCGTCGCGACCTGGAGCGTCCCACCGTAGCGATACCACGCGTCGACGCCTTGCGTCTCACACCATTCTCCGATGCCGCGCACGGCGCGCCCCGAGGCGCGGCATACCTCGACAGCGCGCGTGTCGCCGACCGCGTCGCGGAGGATCGGAAGGTCGTCCCAGAGTGTGGAGACGAAGCCCCCGTTCCGGCCGCTCGGCCCGTGCCCGGCGAGCGCGGCCTCGAGCAAGACGATGTCGAGCTCGGGCTCGAGCTGCTTCAGCTCCCAGGCCGTCCAGAGCCCGAGGTAGCCACCGCCGACGATGACGACGTCGGCCGTCGTATCACCGGAGAGCGGTGCCGTCGGCTCAACGGCCCCTGCCTCCTCCAGCCAGTACCCATAGCGCGTG
>JBKJVI010000117.1:0-5867 GCA_046590225.1 Gaiella sp.
GTTCCGATGAGGTAGAGGTCGCGGGCCCCGTTCTCGATCTGGTTCTTGAAGGCGAAGCCGAAGATGACGATCGGGACCGTGCCGAAGATGAGATACCAGCCCAGGCGGGCGTCGAGCGCGCCGCGGGCGGCCGGATCGCGCAGCGACTGAAGCCACGCCGTCGCGATCCGCCACAGATCGGCGCGGAAGTACAGCAGGACCGCCGCCATCGTCCCCAGCTGGATGACCGCGGTGAAGGCGGCGCCCGGGTCCTCCCAGCCGAGAAAGGCTGGGACGATCCGCAGGTGGCGGCTGCTCGAAATCGGCAGGAACTCGGTGAGGCCCTGCACGATGCCCAGGACGATGGCCTGGACGAGACTCAAATCGCGCTAGTCGCCGAGCTCGACCGAGGAGATGTACACCGGCGTCACGGGCTTGTCGGCGCCGGCCGTCGGCACGCTGTTGAGGCGCTCGAGGACATCCTCGCCACCGGTCACCTGTCCGAACACGGTGTGCTTGCCGTCGAGCCAGGGCGTCGCTTCGGCGGTGACGATGAAGAACTGCGAGCCGTTCGTGTTCGGCCCGGAGTTCGCCATCGCGAGCGCGCCCTTGACCACCTTGTGGTCGTTGAACTCGTCCTCGAACTTGTAGCCCGGGCCGCCGGTGCCGACACCTTCCGGACACCCACCCTGGATCATGAAGTCGGGGATCACGCGGTGAAAGATCAGCCCGTCGTAGAAGCCCTCGCCCGCGAGCTTCGAGAAGTTGGCGACGGTCTTCGGTGCTTCTTCCGGGAAGAGCTCGATCTCGATTGAGCCCTCGCTTGTATGGAGCGTTGCCTGTGTCATGCCGCGACGCTAGCAAGGGAGCGCTGCTTCACTGCCGATGAACGCACGAACACGGGCGGCACCCTGGACTTTCAGTTACTCGCGATCCTAAACCGTGCCGGGATCGATCGGATCGCAGACGCGACCGAAGAGAAGCGCGAGATCAGACCTTCAGAACGAGCCTGTTGCCTGAAAGGTCTGCGTAGGACGCCGAACCTCCGAGCCCTTCGAGCCCTTCGCGCTCCGCCGCAACAAGCGATGACCGAACAGCGGCAAGCGCCTCTGCATCAGGGAGAACAACGGAGAACGACCGCAAGCCGCGAGCACCCTCGGGCGGCGCCGGCGCGCCGACTCCAGCCCACGTGTTGAGGCCGAGATGGTGGTGATATCCGCCCGCGGCGACGAACAGAGCGCCCGGGTAGGCCCGCACGACGGGCTCGAAGCCAAGCGCATCGACGTAGAACGCTTCTGCTCCCGGGATGTCTGCGACCTGCAGGTGAACGTGACCGATGCGCGTGCCGCTGGCCATTCCGTCGCCAACGTCGCCGTCTTCGATACCGGTAAGGACGCCTGCGAGGTCGAGTGGCAACGTGCCCATCCTCAGCTCGCCGTTCTCGATCTCCCATTCCTCTCGAGGCCGGTCGCGGTAGATCTCGATTCCGTTGCCTTCCGGGTCATCGAGATAGAACGCCTCGGAGACGAGATGGTCGGACGCACCGGTGAACCTCCATCCTGCAGCGTGAACGCGGTGGAATGCACGGGCGAGGTCGGCGCGCGAGGGAACGAGGAGCGCAAGATGGAAGAGGCCCGTCGTGCGTGGCGGCCGCGGGGGCGCGTCGGGTCGATGGACGAGCGTGACGAGCGCGGTACCGTCACTCGCGGCTCCGAGCTCGACAACGTCGCTCGTGCGCCGAATCTCGCGCAACCCAATCGTCTCGCAGTAGAAGGAAGCCTGCGCGTCGAGGCCGCCGACGGTGAGCTCGACGGTTCCGATCGAGGCTGCGGGGTCGATCGTCAGAGCGCCTGGACCATGTCGCCGACCCGGACGACGCCCGGTTGTTCGACGCGGCCCCAGACACCGATCGGCAACGGCTCTCCGCTGTCGGAGGGCCGGTACAGCGCAAGGATACGGAGCGTGTCGAGGTCGGGCACGCCTGTGTCGGGATCCTGCGTCGTCACGGCGCATCTTCCGACGACCTCCTCAACCCGAACGACGGCGTCACCAATCGCAACGGAGCGACCAAGCCAACCGTCCTCCTCATGCTCTGCGACACCCGTGATCGTGAAGAGCATCCTGAACCGGCGGCCGTCGATCGCCTCCCGCTCGGCCTCCTGCGCCAGCCGGTCGAGCGTGCCGGCCGACACGAGCGAGATGCTGCCGTCGTTGCCACGATCGGATCCCGCACCCGGCTCGTCCGACCGCACGAGTCTGACGTCACGCCCGATGAAGTCGGAGATCGTCTCGGAGAACGGCCCTTCGACGAGCCTCCCGGAGGCGAGCCGACCGAAGAAGTCCGTCTCGATCGGAACTCCGAGAGCAACCTCGCCTTCGATCACACGCCCGTCCGGGAAACGCAGCGCGAGCGCCGTCGAGTCGAGGTCGCACGTCGCGGCGACCTGAACGAGCCTCCCGACGCGTTTGCCGTTCGCGAGCCGACCATCGGCGCCAACGAGATGGAAGCGCCGGTTGTCGCGCACACCCGTGAGCTCGAGCTCGACCTCGTCGTGGAACGCGAGCGCGAGCCCCTTCACGGGGGAATACGCGATCTCGCTGACGGTCGCCGCGTCCATCAGCGGAGCCTAGCCGAGCGCCAGCGTCAGCCCATCTCGATCTCGGGAGGCAGTCCGAGTCGCCCCATCTCCCGTAGGTGGAGAAAGTGCGATCGGAGCGCGCGCCCGAGCGAGGGATGGAACGAGTAGCGCACGTCGTGCTTCGCGCAGTTGCGCCGCACGATCTCCGCGATCTTCGGATAGTGGGTGTGCGGCACCTTCGGGAAGAGATGATGCTCGATCTGAAAGTTGAGCCCTCCGAGCATCCACGTCAGCACGGGGTTCCGCGGGCAAAAGTCGACGGTCGTCTCGACCTCGTGGACAGCCCAGATCCGACGATCGGCCCGGAGCTCGTCGGCCGAGGCGAACGATGCCTCCTCGACGCAATGCGCGAGCTGAAAGGTCGTCGCCATGATCAGGCTCGTGATCATCGTGAAGAAGACGTACGCGGCGAGAACGCCCCACCACGGGTACACGAGCAACGGGACAACGATCGCCCAAGTGATGAAGAACGCCTTACCGGCAACGACGCCGAAGAGCGTCCACCCACTCGGCCGCTTCAGCGTACTCTCGCCGACCCTGCCCCGTCGGAAGGCATGGAGATCGCCAACGGTCTGCCAGCGCAATCCCATCAGCGTGTACATGGGCCAGATGTAGTACTGCTGGAACCGGTACCACGGTCGAGCAGGCTGGGAGGGAGCGAAGCGCGCAAGCGGCACCTGCGTTGCGTCGTCGTCGTAGCCGTCGACGTTCGTGTACGTGTGATGCGCGACGTTGTGCTTGACACGCCACGCGTAGCTCGAGAAGCCGAGCAGCGAGTCGGTCGACCAGCCGACGAGGTGATTCCAGCGGCGCTGCTTGAAGTAGGAGCCGTGATTCGCATCGTGCTGGACGCAGAACGCTGTGAGCATCGCGCCGAACACGAGCCCCACGAGGCAGAGCAATCCGACGATCACACCGGGCTGGACGAAGATCAGCACCGACCACGAGACGGCGGTGAGCGCGAGTGCGATCGGGGCCTTTGCGTAGAGCAGAATCGCTCCACGGAGGCGGGTGCTGCCGCGCGCGAGATACGCCTCTACTTCAGCGCGCGTGTCCCTGATGAACGCTCCGCCGTTGTCGAACGCAAGCTTCGGTACGGCTCCTGCCATGGTGCCTCCCTCTGCGAACGGATAGGGAGAACGCAGAGGGCGCCGCCGAAGTCTCGTCCTCGTGTGGGAACCAGGGTAGCGGTCGAGGATGACGGTTGCCCGGCCGTTTCCCGGATCAGGCGGCCAGGCCGGCGCCCATCAGCTCGCCGAGATCCCTCACCACTCGGTCGGCGCCGAGCGCGAGCATCTTCGCCTCCCGCCCGCTGCGCTCGACACCCACGATGTAGCCGAACCCGCCGACGCGCGCGGCAGTGACTCCGACAAGGTCGTGGACGAAGACCGACGTTCTCACGGGGTCGACGCCGAGCCGTTTCGCAGCGGCGAGGAACGTGTCGGGCTCGGGACAGACTCGGAGATTCTCGGCGCGTATCGATGCACCATCGACGGTGGCGTCGAGGAGCAGCGCGAGCCCCGAAAGGTCGAGCATCGCGCCCGTGTTCTCACTGACGGAGACAACCGCCCGGCGAAGGCCGGCGTGCCGCGCCGCCGCGAGATACTGACGCGACCTGCCGAACGATGCGACACCCTGGCGCGCCAAAATCGAGCGCAGCGCAGCCTGCTTGTGGTTCGCGAGCCCGTGGACGGTCTCGGCGTCGGGAGCATCGTCGGCATTGCCGACCTCGAGGCTGATTCCCCGGCTGCCCAGGAGCTCCCGCACGCCTTCGAGGCGCGGCCGGCCGTCGATGTAGTTCTCGTAGTCGTCATAGGGGTCGAACGGCATCACGTCGTGGGTCGTGAGCGAGGAGCGGCGAAGGAGGAAGCCGTCGAACGTCTCGGCCCACGCACGACTGTGGGCGGCGATGCTGTTGGCGAGAACGCCGTCCAACTCGAAGATGCACGACTGCAGCGAGGACGGCAAGCCGAGCATGGATGGGCTGATCGGGCCGAAGTAAAGCCGCGGAGGTGGCGTGACGAAGTGCTCCCGGGCAAAGCTCCTGAGCAGGCCAAGCGTTGCCGCCTCCTCTGCGACAAGGCCCTGACGGCGCCGGCCGAGCTCGTCGGGAGGCAGGTCGGGGGCGGCCGCCCGAAGTGCTGCGTCGGCCGCGTCGAAGGCAGCTTGCCAACCCACGGTCAGGCGCGCGAGGCCAAAGTCAGACCCGAGCCGATCCGGCCTGAATCCAGAATCGTCGGCAGGCATGCGACGGCAAGCGTAGCGCGGCTCTCCACGAGCATGGGCGCGCGATCTGGCACGGCGCTTCGAGATACGAGCACCCCCGCGGCAAATCGCGCCGTCCTGTCGATTGTGGCTGATCCCGTTCGTCGTACTACGACACCGCACCCCGGCCGCTTGCCGGGAACCCGATCGAAGGAGAAGCCATGCCCGCACCCGTCGTTCACTTCGAGGTTCGTTCGCACGACCCCGATGCCACCCGCGCGTTCTTCGGCGATCTCTTCGGCTGGACGTACGGCGAAGGGGGCCTGCCGGGCTACACGTACGTCGACACCGGCGTCGAGGGGGCGATCCCCGGCGGCATCGGGCCCGTGCAGGGTGGTGAGGCGATGACGGTCTTCTTCGTCGGGGTCGCCGATGTCGAGAGCGCACTGCGCAGGGCTGTGGAGCTCGGCGGCAGCGTCGTGCAACCGGCGATGAGCGTCCCGGGCGTCACCTTCGGCGTCCTCGCGGATGCTCAGGGTCAGGTCGTCGGCGTCGCGGCGCAGGGGTAGGCGATCGCTCCCCGGAGCGCCCTCTCCGGGGCGCTCTACGGAGCGATCGGCTTTCGGCTGCCGGTTCGAAAGCAGTTGTTGCTCCTTGCTATGTGGCTCAATCCGCACGACCCCAGAGCGCCTGTGGGACGCGATCACCGATCCGGAGCAGAGGAGCAAGTACACCTTCGGCGCCGTGGTCGCGTCGGAGATGACGCCGGGCTCGAGGTACGAGATGGGCGCCCGCGACGGGAGCGCGCCGCTCGGCGAGGGCGAGAACCTCGAGGTCGACCCACCGCGACGACTCGTCCAGTCGATGACAGCCCTCTGGAACGACGAGGTCAGAAGCGAAGGAACCTCGCGGATCACCTGGGAGATCGAGCCCGTCGGGGACGACTCCTGCTGCCTCACCGTCACCCACGACCAGTTGCACGAGGGCGCAAGCGGCGAGCTCTACGGCGGTTGGCCGATGATCCTCTCCGGCCTCAAGACCTGG
>JBKJVI010000171.1:0-10790 GCA_046590225.1 Gaiella sp.
AGGAACCGTTAAGTGGTTCAACGATGCGAAGGGTTTCGGTTTTATCGAGCCCGCCGAGGGATCGAAGGATCTCTTCGTGCATCACAGCAACATCGCCGGTGACGGCTTCAAGTCGCTTCCGGAAGGAGCAAAGGTCACATTCGAGGCCCGCGAGGGCGCGAAGGGCCCGGAGGCAACGAACGTCGTTGTCGTCTCGTAGTTCGGTTGCATAGTCGGCCCGCCAAAGCCGTGTGACACGATTTCCGTCACACGGCGGCGGCGGAACGACGCCGGTAGCAGTGCCCGCGGTCGCTTCGGCGGCCGCGGGCGCCGCTTCCGCCCAGCTGATCGAGGAAAGGAGCTGCGCTATCGCCGTCAAGGAAGAAAAGATCGAGATGGAGGGCGAGATCACCGAGGCCCTCCGCAACCGGATGTTCCGGCTCAAGCTCGACAATGGGCACGAGATGATCGGCTACACCGCAGGCCGCATGAAGCGGTACCGGATTCGCATGCTCCCCGGCGATCGCGTTCGGGTCGAGCTTTCACCGTACGATCTCGACCGCGGCCGCATCGTCTACCGGCTCCGCTAGCAGCGGGGAGCGGGCCTGATGGCCGATCGAGCCGCAGACCTCCAGACGGAGCTCGCCGCGCTGCTCTCGCAGCACGAGCCGACGCTCCGCGACGACGAGCGCGCTGACCTGTTGCAGCTCGAGCAGCGCTGTGCTTGGCGGCCGGGGAGCCGTCCGACGCGTCCCGAGCCGATGGTTGTTGCGTTCCTCAACTTCTTCGATCGGGCCGAGCAGGAAGAGCTCACTGATCGGACGCTCGCGGCCGGAACGGTCGACGAGCTACGGCGGACGTTCCGCGAGCAGCTCGCTCGCGACACCGCGTAGGGTCAGAGGCCCTCGGCGAGAGCGGCTGCGGCCGCCCGCTCTCGCTCTGCCTGCTCGATCACCCGGAGCACCGCGAGCTTCCGCTCGGCGTCGTCCGCGAACGGCGCATGGTCGACCGGCGGCAGCTCGAACGTGCTCTCGCGCGGGTCAGCCGTGATCTCCTCGTGCGGCCCTTCGGCCGCCACCTCGTCCCCCATGGGACACAGCATCTCCGGTTTCGCAGGATTGTCCAGAGGCAGATGCTCGAGTGCCCGTCGCCCGATCGCTAGCGTGGGCGCACGCATGAGCCGATACCTCCGCACGAGTTCGGCCGACGAAGACGCGCACGCGTCGAACCTCGAGCTCTTCTACGACCTCGTCTTCGTCCTTGCCGTCACGCAGGTCTCACACCTGCTGCTCGACCATCTGACGTGGGATGGGGCGGGGAAGTCCCTCCTCGTCCTCCTTGTGATCTGGTGGGCGTGGACCTACACGACGTGGGTCACGAATATGCTCGACCCGGATGCGATCGTCGTGCGACTGCTCGTGCTCTCGCTGATGTTTGCGAGCCTCGTCATGGCAGTCGCGATTCCTGATGCATTCGGAAGTCGCGCCCTGCTCTTCGCCGGGGCGTACGTCGCAATTCAGGTCGGCAGGACGGCCTTTCTTGCGTTCGTTGTTGCCGGGCGTGGCTCACCCGAGCGTGTGCCCGCGACCCATATCCTCACCTGGTTCATTGCGTCGGGGGTGTTCTGGCTCGCTGGAGGCTTCGCGTCCGATTCGGCACGGATCCTGCTCTGGCTGATCGCGATCGCTATCGACTACTCCGCGCCCCTCGTCTTCTACCGAGTGCCCGGCCGACGGCGGCTCAGCCCCGACTCGTGGAACGTCGAGACGTCGCACTTCGCCGAACGGTTCCAGCTCTTCATCATCATCGCCCTCGGCGAGTCCATCGTCGTCACGGGCGCGACGACGTCGGAACTCCCGCTCGACGCTGCGCGTTTCGCGGCGCTCGGACTCGCCTTCCTCTCGATCGCTGCGTTCTGGTGGCTGTACTTCCACCTCGTCGCCACGATCTCACAGCTTCAGCTCGCGTCAGCGCAGGACAGCACGACGCTCGCGCGCGACGGGTACACGTTTCTCCACGTGATCATCGTCGCAGGAATCATCGTTTCCGCCGTCGGCGATGAGCTCGTGATCGCCCATCCACGCGACACGCTCCCTACCCCCGAGCTCATCGCACTCGTTGCGGGCCCGGCCATCTATCTTCTCGGGCACACGTTCTTCCGTCTGCGGATGGCCGGCTCGGTCGGCTGGAGGAGACTCGTTGGGGCGGCAGCCTGCCTGCTCGTCGGGCTCGTCGGCCGGGCTTCCTCGGCCCTCGTCGTTGCAGCACTCCTCGTGGGTGTGCTCGCTGCCGTGATCGCGTCCGAGCAGATCGCGGGCCGGAGGAGGGCCAATCGGGGCGAGCCGTCGACACTCGAGCGGCTGGAGGCAAGCACTTCAGCGTGAACGAGCTCGCTCCCGCGGCGTAGAGTTCCTTCGATGATTCGCGCGAGCTGTTCAGGGGGCCGACGATGCTGAGGAAGGCGATCCTCGCTGCGGCGGAGAGCCCGCGGATGCAGCGTGGTGTGCGCCGTCACGGCATGCGCCTCGGCGCCGCCCGCTTCGTTGCGGGCGAGACGCTCGACCAGGCCGTCGTCGTGCTGCGCGGGCTCAACGACAGGGGACTTCTTTGCAACACGACGTTGCTCGGCGAGGGAGTGAGCGACGAGGCAGAAACGCGGGTCGTCGTCGAGAGCTACAAGGAGATCTTCGATCGCATCGCGGCCGAGAAGCTGCGCGTCAACGTGGCCCTGAAGCTCACGCACCTCGGCCTAGGCTTCGACGAGCAGCTCGCGCGTGTGAACACCGGCGAGCTCGCCACCCATGCGGCGCGGCTCGGAAACTTCGTTCGCCTCGATATGGAGGAGTCGGCGTTCGTCGATGCGACGCTCCGCGTCTACCGCAGCCTCCGCGCGGAGGGGCACGAGAACGTCGGCACGGTGCTGCAGTCGTACCTCTACCGCACGCCCGGCGACCTCGATGCGCTCCTCGATCTCTCACCGAACCTTCGCTTCGTCAAGGGGGCGTACCTCGAGCCCCCCGACCTCGCCTATCCCGAGAAGTCCGATGTCGACGCCGCCTACGCCGCGCTCGTCGAGCGATCTCTCTCGGCCGGCGGGTTTACCGCAATCGCGACGCACGACACGGCGCTCATCGCCCGGGCGATCGCCTTCACGAACGCGAACGGCATTGGGCGCGACCGATTCCAGTTCCAGATGCTCTATGGCGTCCGCGGAAAGCTGCAGCTTGATCTCGTCGAGAAGGGCTACGACGTGCTCGTCGCGACACCGTACGGGCCGGATTGGTACCGCTACCTGATGCGCCGCCTGGCCGAGCGGCCGGCCAACGTGCTCTTCATCGCGAAGAACATGATTCGTCGCTAGGCCGAAGCGGCGTTGACGACGAGATCGACCCCACCGTGCGCATTCGCTGCCTCCACGAGCGCAGACCGTACGCTCGCCTGGTCGGTCACGTCGGCGCGTAGCGCGAGCGCGCCCGCCTCGGTGACTCCGGCCAACGTCGATTCGGAGCGCGAGACGCCTGCTACGGCCCAGCCTTCCGCGCAGAGCCGCGTCGATTCCCGTCTGCAAGGAGCTGAAATGTCCCGACCCGTCACTCTCTTCACCGGCCAGTGGGCCGACCTGCCCCTTGCCGACCTCGCAGCCGATCTTGGCGCGTGGGGCTTCGACGGTGTCGAGCTTGCCTGCTGGGGCGATCACTTCGAGGTCGACAAAGCGGTGGCCGACCCGGGGTACGTCAAGGGACTCCGTGGGTTGCTCGAGGGCCACGGCCTCGGCTGCTCCGCGATTGGGGCTCACCTCGTCGGGCAGTGTGTGGCGGATCCGATCGACGCGCGCCACCGCGGAATCCTGCCCCCCGAGGTCTGGGGCGACGGCGATCCCGAGGGTGTCCGGCAGCGCGCGGCGGAGCGGATGAAGGACACGGCCCGAGCGGCCGCGGCCTTCGGCGTCCCGGTGGTCAACGGCTTCACCGGCTCGCCCGTCTGGCACATGCTCTACTCGTTCCCGCCGAACGACTTCGCTGCCATCGAGCGCGGCCATACCGAGTTTGCCGAGCGCTGGGGGCCGATCATCGATGTCTTCGACGCGGAGGGCGTGAAGTTCGCGCTCGAAGTCCACCCGACGGAGATCGCGTACGACTTCGTCACGACGCGCAAGACGCTCGACGCGATCGGTAACCGTCCGGGTTTCGGGATCAACCTCGATCCGAGCCACTTTGCGCACCAGTTCCTGGACGCGGCCGCCTTTGCGATCGAGTTCGCCGACCGGATCTACCACGTTCACGTCAAGGACTCGCGTCGCTTTCTCGACGGGCGCAGCTCGATTCTCGGTGGGCACCTCAACTTCGGTGAGCCACAGCGCGGCTGGGATTTCGTCTCGCCCGGTCATGGCGACGTCGACTTCGAGGCGTTCTTCCGCACGCTCAACAGGATCGGCTACGCCGGCCCGCTGTCGATCGAGTGGGAGGACTCCGGGATGGACCGGGAGTGGGGGGCGAAGGACGCGCTCGCGTTCGTGCGTCGCACCGACTTCGCGCCCTCGGCCGTCGCGTTCGACGCGGCGATGCAGGGGGAGTAGTCGACGACGGCCGGGTCCGACGGCGGTCGGACTCGATCCCGCTGGGTGCGGCGCCTAGCCGGAGCCGAGGTCGACGTTGCCGCCCGCCTGGGAGGCGAAGGCGGTCGGGAGCCCGAACAGTGGCTCCGCGATCCTTGCGCCGTCGCCGGCCGGCGTTCGAGTTGCCGCAGCCGTATATCGCGTGACGCGGAGTGGCCGCAGCACGAGGACGGCGGTCAGCGCGTACACACACGAGGCGATGAGTGGGGGCCAGTAGTTCACGTCGGTGATCGACGCCATTTGAGCAATGGAGCCCGCCACGACGGCCACGAACACCGCCACCGGCCATCCGACGAGCAGAACCTTGGCGAGCCGGAGCCTTCCGGAGGAGCCGCCTCGCTGGTTCCCCGTTGGGCTCCACGCGAGCGGTCGACCCACGAACGTATCCGTGAATGCGAAGAGGTGCGCCCACGCGTAGACGAGCTTCACGCGCATCGCGTCGAGCCCGTATGGGCATCGATGCCATAGCGGGAGAAAGAGGAAGGCCTGGAGCAGCGCCGGCACAAGGAGCAGGTAGTTCCACCAGAAGACGTCGTCGGGGAAGAACCACACCATCAGTGCGGTTGGTAGCGGTGCGACGATGACAGCGAGCCCCGTATAGAGGAAGTACGACATGCCCGATAGAAACGTCAACCGGGTTCGTAGGCCGATCGGCTCCCGCCAGAACTTGCGGCTGAAGAGAAGCGACATCGAGCCGCTGCACCAGCGATGTTGCTGGTTGAAGAACGCGTTGAACGTGTTGGGACAGAGCCCGGTCGCCAGAATCACGGGAACGTACTTCGTCCGATACCCCTGGCACATGAGATCGAAGCCCGTGTGAACGTCCTCGGAGTTCTCGACGAGGGCACCGCCGTCCGTCGTCTCGAGTGCGCTCCTGCGGTAGACCGCGTTCGTGCCGACACAAATCGGACTTCCGTGCCGATCCCGGCCGGGCATCACCCAGCGATAGAAGAACTCCTGTACCGACGCGGCGCCGTTCTCCAGCCAGTTCCGTTCACACGAGTTCGGGAAGTACTGGGGGCTCTGGACGATCCCAACCTGCGGGTCCTCGAACGCATACGGAAGGAGCTCGGAGAGGAAGTCGGGTCGGGGGCAGAAATCTGCGTCGAACACAACGATGAAATCTCCGCTCGACCTGAGATAGCCGTACCTCAGGTTCCCTGCCTTCTTGAATGTGCCCTTGTCCGGGCGCGAGAGGTAGTGGAACCGGTAGCGGCCCGCGAGCGCCTCGACCTCGGGCCGACCGGCGTCGTCGAGGCAGTAGATCTCGAGATGTCCGCCGTGCCTGAGGCCCGCAACGTGGGCGAAGGCATTCTCTAGCACGTCGAGCGGTTCGCCGCAGCTCGGGAGAAACACATCGACAGAGCAGCTCGACTGCCCGGCCCAGTGGGCGACCAGCCGATCGTGATCCTCGAGATTGAAGCCGTGATACGTGGTGTTGGCGGCGTAGCTCAGCCCGAAGTAGACGATCCCGAGGACGACCCAGATCGCGAACGGGAAGAGCCAGATGCTGTTGAGTGAGAACAGAAACAGTGCCGCGCTGAGGCCAATCCAGCCGATCGCCTGCGTGACGCTGAGGATTCGGTTGCACGGGTCGGTGTAGAGGAGTCGTTCTCTCGCAGTCGGGGCGCGTGGTAGCGCTACGACGTTGCCGTGCTGGTCGGGCGAGGGCATCTACCGACTATCGGCGAGGCCACCCGAGTGCTTGAGAGTGTCCCGGGATACTGCAAGACTCCGGATCGCCGCTCGGTTCACCGCGCGTTGGTGACGCGAGGGCCGTCTCGTTCCGCGGAGCGCGTCAACGAGGCAAGCCATCGAGCCTCGTCGGTCGTCAGCCGCCGTTCGAGTTTCCACTGCCAGTTGTGCGGATGAACGGTGCCGGGCCGGTTCATGCGCGCCTCGTTTCCGAGGCCAAGGAGATCCTGTGCAGGCATGATCACGAGGTCGTTTTCGACAGCGAGGATGTTCTGGAGCAGAGCTCGATGCTCGTCGTCGGGCGCTGTTGCCCCGGCTGCGAGTTGCGGCTGGTTCTCTCTGCCCCAGCGCTGCCACCAGCCGGCGAGCGTCTCCGAGTCATGGGTCGATGTGTAGAGCACGGAGTCGGTGCGCCAGTCGACGTTCGCAGCGCGGGCGACGACGTTCATTCCTGGAATACCGATCTCCTCACGGAGCGCGATCACATCGGGTGTGATGAAGCCGAGATCCTCGACGATCAGCGGGAGGCCCTCGAACCGCTCCCGAATCGCATCGAAGAACGCGCGTCCGGGCCCCTCACCCCAGGATCCGTTCGCGGGATCGAGCTCGTCGAGGGCCAGTTGCCAGAACTGGACGAACCCCCGGAAGTGGTCGATCCGCAACAGGTCACACAGCTCGAGCTCACGCTCGAGCCGCTCGAGCCACCAGGTGAACCCATCGGCGGCGTGCGTCGGCCAGTCGAACACCGGCATCCCCCAGCGCTGGCCGTCGGGATGGTTGAGGGACGGCGCCGCGCCCGCTACAACGGAGCGGTCGAACAGGTGTGGGTGCGTCGCGACATCGCACGAGTCTCCCGAGACGTAGAGCGGGATGTCGCCGATGAGCCGAATCCCTCGTTCGTTGGCATATCGCTTGAGCGCGCGCCACTCGCGCTGGAACCGAGTCTGAGCGCGTCGCTCGTCCCCGCCGGCAAACGTCACCCACTCGTTGACCCAGCGGCCTTTTGGGCCGCCTGCGACACCGGCGCCGTCGTCGAAGAACGGCGAGCCGGGAAGAGCAAGAAGCCCTTCGTACCCGGCGAAGGCCGAACGGGACGCGTACGGTGACGCGAGGGCATCCGGTGGGTGCAGCGGGAGGAGCTGCCACCACGACTGCCCTGCCGCGACGAGCCAGTCGACGAAGCGATATGCTTCGTCGTCGATCCTTCCCGAGGGAAGCGACGATACGTGCAGCAGAACGCCGCTCTCGCGCGTCGGAGCACTCATCGCGTTCGACTAGCGGCCGAGGGCCGCAGCGATCGCTGCGACATGCGCGGGCGTCGATCCGCAACAGCCGCCGACGATACGGACTCCCTGGTCGACGTAACGGGTGGCGTGCTCGGCGAGCATTTCTGGCCCCGCCTCGTACACGACCTCCGCGCCGACGATCTTGGGCACACCGGCGTTGGGCTTCACCCATACAGGGGTGTCTCCCGCGGCGCCAAGGATCTCGGTCACGACGAGGTCGGCGTCAGAGAGTGAGCGCCCGCAGTTCGTTCCCACCGCAGCCACGCCGAGCGGGACGACAGCGGCGACTGCGTCGGTGGGGCTGAGGCCCATCATCGTTCGCGTTCCCATGTCGAAGCTGAACGAGACGACGAGCGGGAGATCGGTGCGGCTCTGGATGCCCTCGACAGCCCACACGGCCTCCTCGACCGCGAAGATCGTCTCGAGCACGAGCAGGTCGACGCCGCCGTCTGCGAGTGCCTGCGCCTGCTCGGCGTAGGCCGCAACGGCATCCTCGCGAGTGAGGAGCCCGTACGGCTCGATCAGCATTCCCGTCGGCCCGAGCGACCCGGCGACGAGACGGTCGGGTCCCGCTCCCTCCCGCGCGAGTTCGGCGGCCCGGAGATTCACATCGCGCGCGCGGCCGGCAAGCGGCCCTTCGGTGAGTCGAAGCGGCGTCGCGCCGAACGTGCAGGTCAGGATGATGTCGGCGCCTGCGTCGACGAAGGCCCGATGGAGCTCCACGACTCTTTCGGGAGCCTGGAAGAGCCATTCCTCTGGAGCAAGACCCGGCTCCATTCCCATCGTCTGGTAGTTCGTACCCGTGGCGCCGTCGGCAATCAGCGTGCCGCCTGCGGCCAGCAGCGTGTCGAACGAACGTATCTCGGTGGTGCCCATCTTCTCTCCTCCTCGCTCGACATCACCCCGGTTGTGGCACCTTGCCGGTGGCAGGTTGCCGAGGCATCACGGGGCCGGGGCCCTCAGCCTCTCTCGATGCGGAGCGGTGGTGGCACCGCGTCCGATCCCCCAAGGTACCGATCGGGGCTGACGGTGCGGTGACTCGTGCGCGGTCTCACACCATTGGACCGGAAACCGCAGTGGTGTGAGACACCCGCTAGACGGAGTAGATGCAGATGAGCTGGGGATGTCCGCCGTCGACGTCGCGCACGTCGGCGACGGTCCATTGCTCGCCGTCGACCTCGATCAGCGCGCCCTCGGTGATGCCGGAGGCGAGGCTGAGCGAGTAGCGCCGCGGGCTGCCTGCGAGCAGGACAACCTCGTAGGTCGTCGATTGATCGGCTATTCGGTGCGCGACTGCCATGGTTCTACCCCGTTTCGCGATAGTCGGCGCCGGCGGTGGGATTGAAGTCCGAGGCAGAGCGCTCGCGGCGCTCGGGCGTCTCGACCCAGTCGTTACGCTGGATCCTGTGGATCTCGACGACGATCCCGTCGTCGAGTTCGAAGAGCCGAAGACGACGGAAGCCGAGCTTCACGAGTACGCGGGCGGAGGCGACGTTCTCGACCCGACAGCGGCCGATGAGCTCCGGGACTTCGCAGCGATGGAATGCCTCGTCTCGCGCTGCGATACCGGCCTCGGTCGCGATTCCCTCGCCCCAGCGCGACGGTTCGACGAAGTACCCGAGTTCGACGTCGTCGTCGCGTGAGCCCTTGCCGGGGCCGACGGGCGAGAGCTCTACGAACCCGAGCCATTGCTCGGTCTCGATCTCGATCATCGCGCGCTTACCGAAGCCATAGATCTTCCACTCCTCGAGCGATCGTTCGTGCTGCTCGATTGCCCGCGCAAGGTCGAGTGGCTCGGGGCGGATGTAGCGGGTCACTCCGGGATCGCGCATGAACTTGGCGAAACGCTCGAAGTGCGAGTCGTCCCAGGGCTCGAGCCGAAGTCGTTCGGTCTCGATGACGCTGCGCACGTCGGTTTCGGTCTGGCGTGTGGCCATGGTGTTCCATCGGCGTTTCCGGCACCGACCTTTACCGCTGAGCGGGTGACTCAGTGGAGTGTCCTGCACTAGGCAGGCGCGGCGTGCGAGATCAACGCGTCGATCGGGATGACCTCGAGTGCCCGCTCGTGTGTCGCACCGAGAATGACCGGCGCTGCGACGCCGGCGGCATGCGCTTCGAGCCACCGCGAGGCGCACACGCACCAGCGATCATCGGGCTGAAGGCCGGGAAATCCCCACTCCGGGCGGGGTGTCGAGAGATCGTTCCCCGTCTCCATGCTGAAGGTCAGGAACTCCGCCGTCATCAGGGCGCACACCGTATGGCTCCCGAGATCCTCAGGGCCTGTCGAGCAGCAGCCGTCGCGAAAGAACCCGGTCACCGGCTCGTTCGAGCAGGGGAGGAGGGTTCCGCCGACGACGTTGCGATCAGGATCCTTCTGCATGGGCCTACTCTGCCCGTCGGGCCGATCTTCTGCGCCGGTTGCGCTGTGCGTCACGATAGGCTCACGCCATGGATGCAGACCCCGTCGAGATCCGGGTGCTCGGCTGCCTGATCGAGAAGCAGCGGACGACGCCTGACACCTACCCGCTGACGCTGAACTCGCTCCGGCTTGCCTGCAATCAGGCGACGAATCGCGAGCCGGTCGTGGAGTACGACGAGGAGACGATCCGCGTTGCGCTGCAGCGGCTGTGGCGCAGGGAGTGGGCGCGGCTCGCGTCGGGTCAGGGCAGCCGCTCGGTCAAGTACCGGCAGCTCGTCGAGGACACACTCGGCCTCGCAGGCGACGAAATCTCGATCCTCTGCGTGCTCATGCTCCGCGGACCGCAGACGCCGGGCGAGTTGAAGCAGCGAACCGACCGGCTACACCCATTCGGCGAGCTCGCAGACGTGGAGGAGACACTCGAGCGCCTGATCTCCCGCGACTTCGTCGCTCGACTGGGACGGCGCCCCGGGCAGAAGGAAGAGCGCTACGCACAGCTCCTCGGTGGGGAGGTCGACGACACTGTTGAGCCAGTCGCGCCGAGGCCGGTGCTCGCCCATGATCCGCTCGAGGACCGCGTTGCGGCGCTCGAGGTCGAGGTTGCCTCTCTCCGTGCGGCGCTCACCGATCTCGGTCTCTAGGAAGCGGGACCTTCGAGCGACGACAACAAAAGACAGCGAGAAGCGCCGTCACATCCCGACAGTAAAGTGGCACTCCCGATGTCTGCTCCGTTCGTCCACCTCCACGTCCACTCCGAGTACTCGATTCTCGATGGGGCATGCAGGATCCCGGCGCT
>JBKJVI010000024.1:0-23139 GCA_046590225.1 Gaiella sp.
GATGCCGGCGAGTGCGTCGATCAGGCGGGCCGGCGGATACTCCTCATTGAGAGCCGAGAGGATGGTCGACTCCTGGGCGTAGCGCCGGAGCTCCGTCTCGACGGGGAGGTAGAGGAGCACGGCCCCGACGGCCCAGCAGAGCGCGAGGCCGAGTGCAGCGCCGAAGAGGCCGCCTCCTGCGGAGTCGAGCAGTCGCAAGGGCGGGACGACGATCAACGTGCGGCGGATCGCCCGCCCGGCGTAGCCGCCGAGCGCCTGCCCGACCGCGGCAACAACCATCGCCGTTCCGACGGCAACGAGCGGTAACCAGCGGGCGCGCTCACTGCCGACGAGAGCCGGGCCGATCCGGGTGCCGAGGTAGAACCCGAGCACGAGGCCGCCGAACGAGAGCACGCCTACGATGAGGCCCCGCCGGAAGCCCATCAGAGCGGTGAGGGCAATGAGCCCCAGAGCGAGCAGATCAACGGTCGACACGCTCTTCCATTCGGAGGTGAGGCGGGCACCCCTGCGCCGCGGGTCGAGGTCGATCAAGGCCCCGCTGCGATGGCGAGCGGCTCGCGCCGCCGGATCCGGGCGGCGTCGCTACAATCCTTCGGCCCACGGGGGCGTAGTTCAGTTGGTTAGAACGCCGGCCTGTCACGCCGGAGGTCGCGGGTTCGAGTCCCGTCGCTCCCGCTTCTCACCTCGGGCCTCCTCGCGCTGACGCGAGGATCTGCCTACCCGAGGATCTGCCTACCCGACGAGTAGCGGCGCGAGATCGCGCGGCCGCAAACCGCCAGGATCATCTCGCGGGTCTCGGCGCCGGCGAGGTGCACTATCGAGCGCCCCGGCTCGGGGACAAAGGCCGTCACGTAGACCAGGCGGTCGACGTGAGTCCGGTCGGGCACGAGCGAGATCGTCGCGCCACCCGCCGAGTGGCCGACGACCACGACCGGCCCGTCGATCCCGGCCACCGCCTCGACCACCGTGCGGGCGTAGTCCTCGAGCATGGCGACCGGATCGGTGCACGGCAGGTCAACAGCGATCGCGCGGTGACCGGGCGCCTCGAGCTCGGGGATCACCGGCACCAGCTCAGCGGGGCTGCCGAACCCGCCGTGAACCATGACGAACGTCGTCATCGCGTGCGCCTCCTCACACAGAGTCTTGTCATCCTGCGGATCGCCCGTCCTTCAAGACCACCCGCGTCTACGCGTCCCGACGGAGCGACAGACAATCGGCGGGCCGGGCACGCGGCACGGCCGCGTGCGAAAGTGTCGCCGTGGAGTTCGCCGACTACGTTCTGCGTCGCCTGCCCCCGGCTCCTGCTCGCGTTCTCGAGGTCGGGTGTGGCGACCAGGGAGGGGTCACTCCGGCGCTCGTCGCGGCGGGCTTCGACGTGCTCGCGATCGACCCGCGCGCGCCCGAAGGGCCGAACTACCGGAGGATCAGGCTCGAAGAGCTTGAACCCGAGCCCTTCGACGCAGTCGTCGCGGGCCGCGTTCTCCACCACGTGGCACCCCTCGCACCTTCGCTTGCGAAGCTCGCGGGCCTCGCCCCGATGCTCATCGTCGACGAGTTCGCCTGGAACCTGATCGACCCGGGCGCACAGCGGTGGTACGAGCGGCTCTACCGGCAGCGACGCCGGGCAGGAAACGCGCCAACCGGGCCGGAGGACCTCGACGAATGGAGGTGGCGCCATGCCGATCTCCACTCCTCGGAGACGATCCTCGCCGGGCTCGCTGCCGTCTACGAGATCGCCGAGCTCGAGTGGCGGCCGTACCTCTTCCATTGGCTCGGCGCCGAGACCGAGTCGATCGAGCGGGCGGCAATCGACGCCGGCGAGTTGCCCACAATCGGCTATCGCTTCTCGTGTCGCGCCCGGGTCGAGCGCAGCGGCGGCTAGCTTGAGATCATGGCCTCGAGCATTATCCTGCCCGACGACCTTCGTTGGACGACGAGACCGCATGACCCAGGCGAGCCGGCGCGTCACGTTGCGGAGCTGAGTGAGGTCGCCGGGTTCACGCATACCCGTGCCAACGTGTGGCGCTACGAGCCGGGCGCGCGTGGGCGGCGGCACGCCCACGCCGCGCAAGAGGAGACGTTCGTGATCCTCGCCGGAACGCTCTCGATGTACGTGGGTGACCCTCCGGAGCGGCAGGACATTCCGATCGGCGGGCTGGTTCACATCCAGCCGGGAACACCCCTCCAGTCAGCGAACCATGGCGACGTCGACCTCGTCGTCTACGCATACGGCGCCCCGCCCGATCATGGCGCGGAGCTGCTCGACTCCGCCCTCTAACGCGAAGCGCCCAGCTCGATCTCGGCCGGCAGTTCCTTGCGCTCGTCGGCCGGCTCGAGCTCGTCGCGCGCCCGCGCATCGAAGTAGACGTACGCCGTGACGAGCGCGACGTACGGCAGCGCGAGCGCGTAGACGACGCCCGCCACGACGTTGAGAAACGCGAGCGGCATGTTCGTCGTGAAGATCAGCGCGACGCCGAGTAGCGGGCCGGCGGCGAGCGCCACGAAGGCACTCACGCCGACGAGCGAGCCGGTACGAATCCAGCGGCCGCGAACGAGACGTCCGCTCCGCCGCAGCACCGAGCGACCCGAGTCACTCTCGAGCTCGACGATCGGTGCCAGCAGGCACCAGCGCACGGCGAGCCAGATCGCGACCGGAATCAGGAACGTCGTCAGCGTCAAGCCGACCCACGCGACAACGAGGAGCACGATCGCGCGGAGGAGCGGACGGATCCTCCGGAGCGCTATCCGATAGGCCTGCATCGGACCGATCGGCCTGCCCTCGTCGATCTCGACGAGCGCACACGCGGTTGCCGCCTGAACGAGCCCGAGCCCGAGGAGCGTGATTGCAGTCCCGACCGCCAGGGCGAGAATGGCGAACGTGCCGGCACCCTGGCCGGTGACGACGCCGAGCAGGTCGACGACGCGAAACATGAGCCACTGCACGAGCGTGGTCACGATCGTGATCGGGATCAGGAGCACACCGATCCCGATGAAGAGACGCCAGCGAAAGACGTACATGCGGGCCGACGTCGCGATGATCTGGCCCCAGCTGCGGCGCCTCGCGATCCGCAGCGGTGTTGCCGGGTGCCACGTCGCCTTGACGACGGCGAAGATGATCAGGGAGAGGAGCGCCGCGAGCACCAACGACGTCAGGGCCGGGCTGCGAAGGAGGAGCACGAGGCCTTTCGAGCCCTTGGCGACACCGTTGCAGAAGAGATCGGTGGCGCCCGTGCCGGCGATCCCGCCCGCCGGGACCGCGTATCCCCGTTCGCGCCAGCCCCGCGACCACTCGATCGGATGGGTCCACTGATCCTTCATGTTCGGTCCGGTCGGCCCGTTGAAGAAGGCGGGCTGCAGCTCGCCCCAGCGGCCCTCGAAGACGATCCACGGGTAGGCGGCCGCGGCTGCACTTGCATCGCTCGAGATCGTCTTCACGACCGGAAGGACCTCGCGATGCGGGCCAAGCGTGAGATCGCAGCCAACGCCCGCCTCGGCCGAGTTCCCGAGGTAAAGGGCGGCCGTGAACTTGTTCGCGTGCGAGCCTGCAGCCGGATAGACGACCGGGTGCGTACCGTCGACGATCTCGAGCTTCTCGTCCCCCCACAACGCCTTCTCCGCGCCTTCGTGGGAGCTGTAGCCGACCTCGAACGGCGGCTTCGTCAACGCCTCGGTCGCGTCCGCAGCGTCGAAGACGAGCTGTGTCATTTCCCAGTCGCCCTCGTGGGTGTTGTTGAAGTCGTTGAAGGGGTAGAAGAACCAGTACTGGAGCGCCAGCTTGTCCGGGTAGCCGGGATCCGTCGCGACGTGTGCGTAAACGGTCGGCTTCGTGCCCTCAGTCAGGCGGCGTGACCAGAGCTCGTAGTCGCAGCCCGCATCGAGCGGATCGCCGGGGAAGTCGAGGTGGTGCTCGTACCGATTGCGCAGGTCGGTGGCCGACGGGGCGATCTTTACGAGATCGGTGCGATTCCAGGGGCCACGGAACGCGACCGTCGGCTCGTCGAAGAGCACGTCGACGTCAGTCGGAATGAAGGGCTCTCCCGGGCCGCACTCCTCGGGCTGCGCGACAAGCCGAACGACCGGGGCGTACTTCTTTGCGAGCGCATCCTCGCTTGCCGCGTCGGAGAGCGCCGTCGGGGCGACGACCAGGGCGCAGAATGCGATCAGAGCGAGAAGGATCGTTCGACGGGGCGCGCGCATCGGCGGGATTCTCGCACTCGCACAGGCTGGCGGCCGGCTGGTCGCCGCGTATCGCTCTCGGCAGGCTCAGCCCTGCCCCACTCCCGGGAGTCCGGGACCTCCGGGCATCGCGTTCGAACGTACGAGTGTGGAGTCCACCTTGCCGCTGAAGCAGCGGATGGACGACCGTGAGTCTTTCGTCTTCAGCAGGACGAGTGATGAATCCCCGTGGGAGTCTCGCGGTCAGCTTCCGCCGGCGGGTTCCGGCGCGGCGGAAGTCGGAGCCGGCTCGCGGTCGTGCGGCGGCTCGATCGTGATGTTCGGGAGCACCCGGTCGAGCCAGCGCGGCATGTACCACGACTTCTCACCCATCAGCGTGAGGAACGCCGGGACGAGCGTCATACGCACGATCAACGCATCGGTGAGGATCGCGACCGCAAGGAGCAGGCCGAACTCCTTCGGCACGCGGTCCGCGCTGAGGATGAACGCCGCGAACACGGTGCCCATGATCAACGCCGCAGCGACGACAACGCGGCCGATCGCCGAAATGCCGTGCTCGACGGCGGCCCGCGTATCGAGGCCGTGGACGTGCTCCTCGCGGATCCGACTCATGATGAAGACCATGTAGTCCATCGAGAGCCCGAACAGGATCGCGAACGCGATCGGTGGCACGAATGTCTCGATCGGCCCCGTCTTGTCGAGACCGGTGAGGCCGAGAAGATGGCCCTGTTGGACGACGAGTCCGAGGACGCCGAAGCCGATGAAGGCGGAGAGGAGCGTGGTGATCGCGGCCGTCGCCGAGATGACGATCGACCGGAACGCCATCGCGAGCACGATGAAGGTGACGCCGATGATGAAGAGGAGGAAGATCGGCATTCGACTGATGATCTGATCCGCGATGTCCTTGAAGGCCGCGGTTTGCCCGGAGACGTAGGCAACGGCGTCACCACCGGCGACCGCTGTGGGAACAACGTCCCCTCGAAGGTGGCCGACGAGCGCGTCTGTCGCCTCGTCCTGTGGCGCGGAGTCAGGAGTCACGAACACGATCGCAACAGTGCCCGGGTCGTTGAACTGCGGCATGTCGACCGAGGCAACGCCGTCGAGGCCCTTGACACCGTCGTAGATGCGGGCCGCCGCCCGCTTGTCTCCATTCACGTCGACGACAATCGGGATCGGCCCGTTGAAGCCGGCGCCAAAGCCTTCGGCCAGCAGGTCGTACGCGCGCCGGCTCGTCTGCGCGACCGGCTGCGTCCCCTGGTCGGCAGCGCCAAGGCGCACGAGAGCGGAGGTCCCGGCGAGGATGAACCCGGCTATCAGCAAGACGGGGAAGACGATCTTTGCGTGGGACGTGACAAACCTTCCCCAGCGGGCGACTGGCGTCCGGTCGCGCGCTTCTTCCGAGTCGTCGACCGCGCGAATGAACGGGATCTTGAGTCGATCGACCTTGTGCCCGAGGAGCGACAGAACCGCGATCAGAAGCGAGTTCGCGATGAGGACGGTTGTGAGTACGCCGAGCGCGCTCCCGATCCCGAGCTTCGTGACGAAGTCGAGACCGATAAGCGCTAGGCCCGCGACCGAGATTGCGACTGTAGCCCCGGCGAAGATCACCGCACGACCGGAAGACGCTCCCGCCTCCGCGGCCGCGTCCTGCTTCGGAAGCCCATCGTGGAGGAGCTGTCTAAAGCGTGTGACGATGAACAACGAGTAGTCGATCCCGACCCCGAGCCCGATCATCGAAACGAGAATCGGCGTAATCGTGTTGATCTTCGTGAACCCGGCGAGGATGAAGAGCAGCAGGAAAGCAGTCATGAGCGCGACGATCGCAAGCGCGATCGGAATGAGCATCGCGACGAACGTGCGGAAGACGAAGAGCAGCACGATAATCGCCGCGAGCAGGCCGAGCCCCTCCGAGGCGCCCTGCTCGACGGGCGGGAACTCAGCGTCGCCGTTGAACTCGACCGTCACCCCGGCAGGCTCGACCGTCTCGCGGACGGCGTCCTGGACAGCGACGACGGCGTCGCGATCCTTCGCCTCGATCACCTGGTCGAACTGCGCCTGCGCGTAGGCGATACGCCCGTTATCCGAGAACGTTGCTTTGTCGAACGGATCGGCAACCTCCGTCAGGCCCACCGTCTCCCGGGAAGGCTTGAACTCGGACGACTCGAGCCGCGTGATCGCCTTCGCGATCGCAGCCTTGCGCGCAGGCGTATCGAGGCGCTCACCCTCCGGTGCAGCGAAGACGAGGTTGAGGACTCCCCCTTGCTCCGATGCGAACTCGGCCTTGAGGAGATCCGTCGCCCTCTGCGTGTCCGATCCCGGGATCGTGAACTCATCCTGCAACGACCCTCCAACGGTTGCAACGAGCACGATCAGCGTCGCGATGATCCCGATCCAGCTGAAGACGACGCGCCAGGGGTGCGCGGCGCAGGCGCGCATCCAGCCTGCCAGCGCTCCCGTCGCAACGCGCTCGTGCGACGCCACGTGCTCGTCGTTGCCGTTTTGATCCTGCTGCGCCAAGTCGCTTCGCCCTCCTGTGCTCCGATGTCCCGCCCCACGCTACCGGCGCCGCCGAGCGCCACGGGTACGGCAAACCACACTCTTCGGGCCTTCCCGGGCCGGATAGGGTCGTCTGATGCCGCTCCAGAACAGAGTCACCCCTTTCAGCGAGCTCGTCGCCGATCCCGCTCGCGGCCTTGTCTACGGTAATCGCGGCTGCCTCCACGACGCGCACGGTGTGATCAAGCGACGCTACGGCGTGCGGCGCTGGATCTCCTGTCGGCTCGAGTTTCGCGGCTGGCAGCGGGGGGCGTTCTTGCAGCCGGGCAAGTTCACCGAACTCTTCTTTCTCGACGAGGCGACGGCGTTCGCCGCAGGGCACCGTCCGTGCGCACTTTGCCGTAACGAGGACTACCGGACGTTTGTGACGATGTGGCACGAACTCCATCCCGGTGACGAGCGCGGAGCCGATCTGTTGGATGCCCGACTACACGAGGAGCGCGTCGTTCCTCGTGGAACCGGAGGACACGCTCAACGGCGCTTCGAGGCACCATTCGAGACGCTGCCGGACGGGACGTTCGTCGTCCTTGCTGAGGCCGCATTCCTCGTGTACGGCGACCGGCTGCTGCGGTGGACACCGGCAGGGTACGACCTGGCGCGTGCGCGGCCGGATGGCCAGGCGACGGTGCTCACGCCGTCGCCGCTCGTGGAGGTGCTGCGCAGGGGATGGGTTGGGGTCGTGCCGCTGCTGCATCCCTCCGCTGCAACACAGGCGGCTGGCTGAAGCGGGCCGGGTGTCGGCGGGATGGAGGCACGATGGTACCGTGGTTCTCAGGAGTCCGATCTACCCGAGCAAGGAGACCTGCATGCACGCTCGACTCGTCAAGCCGCTGCGCAACCTGGTCGTCTTGCTCTCATCGTTCTTCCTGCTCGCTGTCGGCTGAACGGTCGCCCGCGCCCCCGGGAGGGGCGCCAACGATGCGGTCGTTGCCGGAGAGGCATGCCGCCGGCGGCGGCCGGGGTTGCCACGCTCGGGCCGTCCCGGCGGCTGAGGTCGCCTCGCCGACCGTCAGTCGAACACGATGACGCTGCGAATGCCGTCCTGATGGTGCATCAGCTCGAAGCCGTAGTTGACCTCGGCGAGCGTGATCCGGTGGGAAAGCAGTGACTCGACGTCGATCTCACCCGCAAGCCAGCGGTCGACGAGCAGCGGCACCTGCGTCCGGCCCTTGACCCCGCCGAACGACGATCCCGTGACGCGGCGGCCCGTGATCAGGAAGCGTGGCACGACCTCGAGCACCTCGCCCTTGCCCGCGACGCCGCACATCGTCGCGAGGCCCCAGGCCTCGCGCGCTGACTCGACGGCCTGGCGCATCACCGAGACGAGGCCGGTCGCCTCGAAGGTGTAGTCGGCACCGAAACCGCCGGTCTCCGCCTTGATCCAGTCGACGGTGTCCTCGGCCGCGACGCGCGTCTCGGTGGCGCCGTGGTGGCGCGCCTGCGCGAGTCGATCCTCGGAGAGGTCGACTGCGATGATCCGTTCGGCTCCGGCGAGCCTGCAGCCAATCACGGCACCAAGGCCGACGAGGCCGGCGCCGAAGACGACGCACGTCGAGCCACGCTCGACCTGCGCGGCGTAGAGCGCGGCGCCGATCCCGGTGGAGAGGCCGCAGGCAAACGGAGCGCAGCCGTCGAGTGGCGCCTCGGGACTCACCTTCGCGAGCGCGATCTCGGGCATCACCGTGTACTCGGCGAAGGTCGAGGTGCCCATGAAGTGGCGCAGCGGTTCGCCGCCGCGCGAGAGCCGAGCCGTGCCGTCGGGGAGATAGCCGAGCCCCTGCTGGTCGCGGATCGCGATGCAACGATTGGTGCGATCGCTCCGGCAGTGGACGCATTGCCCGCACTCGGGGGCGAAGAGTGTGATCACGTGGTCGCCGGGCGAGACGAGCGTGACGCCGTCACCGATGCGCTCGACGACACCGGCACCCTCGTGGCCGAGCACACTGGGGGCATAGCCGGTCGGGTCGGCGCCGGATGCTGTGTAGAGATCCGTGTGGCAGACGCCGCACGCTGCGAGTCGGACGAGCACCTCGCCCACCTTCGGCTCGGCGAGATCGATCTCCTGGACGACAAGAGGGCTACCGAACTCCTCGAGCACTGCTGCGCGAATTCTCATGCGGTGAGCATAATGGCCGGCTCTGGCGGGGTACACGACTCCGTCTCGGGCCGGGGGCCGGACGACCGGCTCGCGCAGGCCACCTCTGTCCGCTCGGATCAGTCGAGGAGGGATGCGATTGCCGCGTAGCCTCTCGCACGAGCGTGCTCGAGGGCGGTCACGCCCTCGTTGTCGCCGATCGACCGATCGGCGCCGGCGGCGATCAGGAGGCGCACGATCTCACGGTGCGCGGGACCACCGCTCCCGAGCACGACCGCCTCGAGCAGAGCCGTCCAGCCGAGGTCGTTGACGTGATCGACCTCGACGTCGGTTCTCGCGAGGAGCGCCCGCACCATTTCGACGTGCCCGCGCTCAGCGGCGGGGATCAGCGCCGTCCCGCCGAACCGATTGGTGAGCGTCACGTCTGGATCGCCCTCGAGAACCTCGTCGAGCACCGCGACGTTCCCCGTCTCCCCGAGGGCGAGGAACGCGTTCGACGTCGTGTCGTCGCGGAGGTCGACGTCGGCCCCCGCAGCGACGAGGATCCTGACCGCCTCGGCGCTCCCGACATAGACCGCCGCCGTGACCGCCGAGCGACCTGCAGCGTCTCGTTCGTTGACGTCGGCGCCCCGAGCGAGCAGGAGCGAAACCGCTGCCGCGTCACCGCGGGCCGCAGCCTCGACGAGCTTCCCCGCAGGTACCTGCTCGGGCTCGTCGGCGCAACCGACGAACACGAGGAGGGCCAGCACGACGCTCACCGAACCGCGCGCGATCAAGCGAGCAGTCGCTCGTAGAGTCGAAGCGTCTCCGCTGACGCGGCTTCCCAGCCGAAGCGCTCGACGGCCCGGATGCGGCCCGCGACGCCGAATCTGTCTGCGCGTGCCGGGTCAGCGAGCAACTCGTTGATCCGGGCAGCGAGATCGGCCGCCATCCCGAACGGGTCGGCGGGCGCCCCCGTGCCGTCTCCCTCCGCCTCGTACGGCACGAGCAACCCGGTGACACCGTCCTCGACGACCTCCGGGATCCCGCCGACCGCCGTCGCGACGACGGCGGTCTCGCACGCCATGGCCTCGAGGTTGACAATCCCCATCGGCTCGTAGATCGACGAACAGGCGAAGACCGTCGCGTGCGTCAGGAGCTGGATCACGTCGAGCTTCGGGAGCATCTCCTCGATCCAGAAAACGCCTCCACGTGCGGCGCGAACGGCCTCCATCTTCACCGCGATCTCTGCTGCGATCTCCGGGGTGTCCGGCGCACCGGCGCACAGGACGAGCTGCGCCGCCGGGTCGATCGCGGCAGCTGCGTCGAGCAGGTGCGCGAGTCCCTTCTGACGAGTGATCCTCCCCACGAAGAGGACGATCGGCCGGGACGGGTCTATCCCGTGCCGCTCGAGGACGTCGGTCGCCCGGTCGGGTCGGTACTCGGTCGAGTCGATGCCGTTGTAGATCACGCTCGTCCGTGCCGGGTCGATCGCGGGGTAGCAGGTGAGGATCTCCTCCAGGTGCGCGGCAGAAACCGCGATGATCGCATCGGCCGACTCGAGTGCCGTGCGCTCGGCAAAGCTCGAGAGCTCGTACCCGCCGCCGAGCTGCTCACGCTTCCACGGACGCATCGGCTCGAGGCTGTGCACGGTCGCAACGTGAGGGATCCCGTGGACGAGCTTCGCAAGGTGCCCGCCGAGGTTCGCATACCAGGTGTGGCTGTGCACGAGCTCTGCGCCCGCGACGCCTGCTGCCATGCTCAGGTCGACCGAGAACGCCTGAAGCGCAGTGGTGGACGGATCCTGCCCGGCGAGCGCCTCCCACGGGCGATAGGCGACAACGTCCGGCCCGCCCGGGGCGGAAGGCCGCTCGGCTCCGAAGCAGTGCACCGTCACCTCGGCGACCCGGGCGAGGTCGCGCGCCAGGTACTCGACGTGGACGCCGGCACCCCCGTACACCTCCGGCGGGTACTCGCGCGTAAGGAGCGCGACCCTAGGCATCGAGGCGGCTCGAGCCGCTGGCGCGTGGCACGGGCCGAGCGTGCGCCCGACGTTCAGGTGCCTGGCTGAAGCCAGGCACCGGGCGGGGGGCGCTGGCGCCTGGCTTCAGCCAGGCGCTGGATCGTCGACCGCGTGACGAGGACGCCCTCATGACTCGACGACGGCGCCCTTCTTGACGACGGCCACCCCGTTTGGCGACATCGTGAACCGCGACCTGTCCTCCTCCGCGTCGACGCCGATCCGCGCTCCGGGCGCAATCCGCGCGTTCTTGTCCACGATCGCGTTCCTGACGATCGCCCCGCGACCGACATCGACGCCATGCATCAGAACCGAGCCCTCGACGAGCGCATGCGAGTGGACATGCACGTCCGGCGAGAGGATCGACCGGCGCACCGTGCCGCCCGAGACGACGACACCAGCGCAGACCATGGAGTTCGTCGCCGAGCCGGTCCGGCCCTCCTCCTCGAACACGAACTTGGCGGGCGGCAGCTGCTCGGGCCACGTGAGAATCGGCCAGTCCTCGTTGTAGAGGTTGAACATGGGATCGACCGAGATCAGATCCATGTGCGCGTCGTAGTAGGCGTCGAGAGTCCCGACGTCGCGCCAGTAGGCAAGGTCGCGATCGCTCGCACCGACGATTTTGCTGTTCGCAAAGTCCCACACGCACGCCTCACCGCGCTCGACGAGCTCGGGAATGATATTGCCGCCGAGATCGTGGGCGGACGTCTCGTCGGCTGCATCGCGGGTGACCGCGTCGATCAGGACGTCCGCAGAGAAGACGTAGTTCCCCATCGAGGCCAGCACCTCCCCGGGCGACTCCGTCATCCCCACCGGGTTCTTGGGCTTCTCGCGGAAGGCGCGGATCGTGCGCGAGTTCGCGTCCGTCTCAATCACACCGAACTCGCCAGCGCTCTCGATGGGAACGCGGATGCCCGCAACCGTGATCCCGGCGCCGAGGGCGATGTGCTGTTCGATCATCTGGCGCGGATCCATCCGATAGATGTGATCGGCCCCGAAGACGCAGATGACCTTCGGCCGCTCGTCGTAGATGAGGTTCAGGTTCTGATAGATCGCGTCGGCCGAGCCGGCGAACCAGCGTGGGCCACGGCGCATTTGCGCCGGCACCGGCGTGACGTAGTTGCCGAGGAGCGGCGAGAGGCGCCAGGTCGTTGTGATGTGCCGGTCGAGGCTGTGGCTCTTGTACTGCGTCAGGACGCCGATCTTCAGCTGACCCGCATTGACGAGGTTGGAGAGCGCGAAGTCGATCAGGCGGTAGTTGCCGCCGAATGGAACAGCCGGCTTGGCGCGATCCGCGGTGAGCGGCGCAAGGCGCTTTCCCTCACCTCCGGCGAGGACGATTGCAAAGACCCGCGAGTTGCGCATGGCACAAGCGTATTGGTTCGGGCGAGGTGCGAGGCGGGACCCGTCCCGCCTACTCTCCGGTCGAGGCGATCCGTCCGAGCCCGAGCCAGAGTGCCCGTGTCGACTCGACATGGCGCACCATGGCCGAGCGCGCAGCATCGGGCTGACGCTTCGCAATCGCCCGGATGAGGGTGCGGTGCTCCCGGTCGGCAAGCTCGCGTGCCCCGGCAGGCACAGGGACGAGCCGCGAGATCCGGAACACCTCACTCCGGATCCGCCCGATCTCGCTCGTCAGCCGTGACGAGCCGGAGGCGTCCGCAATCACGAGATGGAGCATCGTGTCGCGCTCGCTCCACTGGGGAAACGACGTCACGTCGCGCATCGCTGCCGCGAGCTCCGAGAGGTGCTCCGTCTGGGCGGCGGTCGCCCGCTCGGCGGCGAGCGCAGCTGCGCCACCCTCGACGACGCACCGATAGTCGACGAGATCCCGGAGCTGCTCCTCGGTCGGGATCGAATCGTCACCGACCGCCGCAACGCGGCGTGCGTCACTCGCGACGAACGTGCCACCTCCTCGACCACGCCGGGTCTCGACGAGCCCGGCGCCGCGAAGCATCGTGAGGGCGCTTCTCAGCGAGACGAGGGAGATCCCGAGGTCGTCCGCGAGTCGCGCTTCGGGTGGAAGCCCGTCACCGGGCTGCAAAAGCCCCATGCCGATCGCCTGGCCGAGACGGGCCACCGTCTCCGCGACGACGTCGCCTCGTTTGACCGGGGCAAAGACGGTCTCGCCGACGATTCGCTGGAGGACCGACTCGAGGTCAGTCGGCTGCGCCACTCGTGCGCCCATCCGGTACGTCCTCGAGGACTGCCTCGATCATGTCCTCGAGCTCGAAGCTCGAATGGATCTCGCCGATGTGCGCCTGCACGAGCGGAACGATCGCGTCGGCGTCAGCCGCCGTGACCGCCCAGTCACAGCCGGCCTCGACACAACTCCAACGGACCGACACCTCAACCGGCCTCGACGCCGACCACGAAGTCGATCGTCGGATCGAGGATCTGGTCGATCAGCGTCGCGTCGGGAGTGATGCCCATCTCCCGACAGCGATTGCGGTAGTGACGTACCTTCATCGTCTGGTACTTCCCGAGGTCGAGCCCGGGCACGGCCTTCTGATACTCGACGAGCCCAACGACGTTGCCGCGATAGGCGTCGAAGATCTCGTGGACAGCCTCCTCGTACTCCGGGTTCTTCTCGATCAGGATCCGGCATGCCTCGGTGCCAAATGTGATGTGGCGACCCTCGTCCATGAGAATCAGCTTGAAGCCCTGGTTGAGTGTCGGAAATGCATCCCACTGGGCGGTCGTGTCGATCACGATCTCGTACGACGGCATCGTCAGGACGCCCTCCACAAAGGCGTTGTAGGCCGCCGAAAACTGCACGAACGCCCTCTCGATCTCGGCCTCGGACCCCGAAACAGACGCCTCGAGGAGCCGGCTGCCGTAGTGCGGAAGCGCCTCGTGCATCACGTCGCGAACCTCGAACCGTCCGGAGGGGTCGATGGTCTCGCCCCGGACGAGGAAGTGAGGAGCAACCTCATCCGGATCGAGGACACCGACCACCTTCTCGTGCCAGCGCATGAAGAACTCGGCGTGCTTCGCCTCCTCCATCAGGAACGTCGAGAGGAACATCGTCCAGTCGAACCTCCGCAGCGCATGAGCGGCAGCGAGCATGGGTACGAGCTCGTCTGTGACCGCCTGCTCACCGGCAAGGAACCTGATCGTCACGCCGAGGAGGCCCTTTTGCTGCTCCGGCGTGATCCGCTGCCAGTCGAGGGCGTCCTTCGTAAAGTCGAGATCCTCGACGCTCCACACCTTGCGAATCGCCTTTTCGTACTTCCGGTAGATAGGCCCCACGAGCATCTCTCGCGAGAAGTGGAACCTCGACTCGATATCAGCGACGGACGACACTCAACCCTCCTCTACAGCTCCCCTAAAGCAATGAAAACGGATGTTATAGGTATTAGGACCCGTGGCGCAAGCACACCCCGAGGGGGCTGGACAAAAGCAGGGCTTCAGGCGATCGCGTCGTACACGCGGCGTTGGAAGTCCGCGATCAGCTGCTCGCTCTCGCGCATGAGCCGACCCTGCGGCACCGTGCCCGTATCGAGCCCGGCCTGCACCGTCACGACGAGATCGACGTCCTCCTGGCCGACCTGCTTGTCGAAGGCAAGCACTTCGTCGACGATCTCGATTGGAACGTCCTTGCCGAACCAGTAGTCCGTCACCTCGATCGTCTTGCCGGGCTCGACGGGAACCCAGCGCTCGATCGAGATGTTCTGCGGCCCCGGCACGATGTTGATCGTGGTCGCGGGCCAGAGGTAGTGGTACTGCGAGCTTGCGATCTCGCCCGCCGGGACATACGGCGCGTTGTTCGTGCCGTTCAGCGCTGCCGCCCGGACGGGGCCGATCTGGCTCGAGAACGTTGGCGAGACGGAGAGAGCGTAGGAATCAGGATCGACGTTGATCACCTTGCTGAAACCGGGATGCGCGGCGGGGCAGTGATAGCACTCGAGGTAGTTCTCGAGGGCAACCTTCCAGTTCGCCTCGATCGGCCACTCACCGTGCGAGTGGAACTCAAGCTGGTCGAAGTCGAGGCCGCTACCCGCGACGATGTTCGGGAGATCTCCGAGCGCCTCCGCGAGCGGCGCGGCGTCGGGATCGGGATTGACGAAGAGAAACGGCCCCCACGTGTCGACCGACGCCGGCAGCAGGCTGAAGTTTGCCGGGTCGAAGTCCTTCTCGCGCTCGGAGCGCGGAACCTTCTTGAGCGAGCCGTCGAGGTTGTACGTCCACGCGTGGTACGGGCACTGCAGCGTCTCGCGGCAGCCATGCTCCCGCGCGATCACGTAGGCGCGGTGCCGGCAGACGTTGACGAACGCCCGGAGGACGCCGTCCCTGGCGCGCGTGATCACGATCGGAATGTGCCCGATCTGGGTCGACGCGAACGAGCCCGGCTCGGCGACGTACGCGGCCGGCCCTGCGTACTGCCAGGAACGCGCGAAGATCAGCTCGCGCTCGCGCTCGGCGACCGCTGCGGAGGAGTACCACGTGGCAGGCAACGTCCAGCCGTCCTCGAGCGGATGCTCGAGGGGTGGAAGCGCCTGCGTGAAGGAGTCGGCTGAGATCGTCATTGTTTGACTGTCCGGTCAGTTAGAATACAGACAGCGGCAGTTTCGGTCAAGATACGGGAGCGATGACTGTGGCACCATCAATCCATGCGGCAAACGAGAGAACGACCGGGATCCTCGAGGCGGCCTGCCGCGTGATCGTCCGCGAAGGGTCACATGGCTTGCGCATGGCGGGGGTCGCACAGGAGGCGGGCGTCTCGAAGGCACTCGTTCACTACTACTTCTCGACGCGACAGGAGCTGATGCACAGCGCGTTCGGCTTCTCGGTGAAGCGTTGGCACGCCGCCGTCGAGGCCGAGCTCGTCGGCGCCGGGACCGGGCGCGCGAAAGTCGAGCGGATCCTGCTCGCGGGCGTCGAGTCCGACCTCCCCTTCAGCGAGCAGAAGGTGCTGTGGAACGAGGTATGGAGCAGCCTGCGGTCGGACGAGACCCTCCGCCCGATGGTCGAAAGCTCCTATCGCGCCTCGATCGACCGACTCGTAGCGCTGATCGAGGAGGGTCGGGCCGACGGATCCATTTCGGCTTCCGTCGATGCAACGGCAGCGGGGTGGCGCCTCGAGGCAGTCGGGGACGGGCTCGACTCCCTGCTCTACCTCGGGCTGCTCGGGCCCGAGCGCGTCGGGGAGCTGCTCCTGAGTGCGATCGTGCGCGAGCTCGACCAGGCCGAGAGCGGCTGACGTTCGGTGCCTGGCTGAAGCGTCCAGGCGACACGCGTGACACGTGCCCCGGGCTACGCGTCGGGCGCGCCAGAGGCCGCGGCCGACGGTGCGAGCACCCGGACAGCGTCGGGCGGCAGGTGCAACGTCACCGGCGTGCCCTCCTCGTAGGCGAACGCCGAACCGTCGTTCTGGACGGTCGCCTTGAGCAGGTCACCGCCGATGATCCGCACGTGGAGCTCGTGGGCCGAGCCGATGTAGACCGCGCGCTCCACGAGGCCCGGAAGGCGGTTCTCTCCTGCCCCGCCTTGCGCCTCGACGACGACGCGCTCAGGACGGATCATCGCCTTGACCTCACCGCGCGCATCCGTCGCGCCCGACGTGGCATGGAGCGTACGCTCCCCGACCCGGAGCGCGCATCCCCCGTCCTCCGGCGACGCATCGGCGCTGATCAGGTTCGAGACGCCGAGGAAGTCTGCGACGAAGAGCGTTGCCGGCTCCTCGTACATCTCGCGCGGGCTGCCGGCCTGCTCGACGTGCCCTCCGTTCATGACGGCGACACGATCGCTCATCGTCAACGCCTCTTCCTGGTCGTGGGTGACGAAGACGAACGTGATCCCGAGCTCGGCCTGAAGCGCCTTGAGCTCCACCTGGAGATCCTTGCGCAACCGCGCGTCGAGGGCGCCGAGGGGCTCGTCGAGAAGCAGCACCTCGGGCGTCAGGACGAGCGCGCGGGCAAGCGCAACCCTCTGCTGCTGTCCCCCGGAGAGCTGGCTCGGCTTGCGCTTGCCGTAGTCGCCGAGCTGAACGAGACCGAGCGCCTCGGTCACTCGCTTCTGGTGCTCGCCCTTCGTCAGCTTCTTGTACTTGAGCCCGAAGCCGACATTGTCAGCGACGTTGAGGTGCGGGAAGAGGGCGTAGCTCTGGAAGACGGTGTTGACCTTCCGCCTGTGCGGCGGCACCTGGGCGACGTCGACGTCATCGAGGACGATGCGCCCGCTCGTCGGACGCTCGAAGCCCGCGATCATCCGGAGCGTCGTGGTCTTCCCGCAGCCAGACGGTCCCACCATCGTGAAGAACTCGCCGCCGGGCATCCGAAGGTCGATCCCGTCAACCGCGGTGACATCGCCGAACTTCTTCGTCAACTGCTCGAGATGAATCTCTCCCTGCATCAGACCTCCACGCCGGCCATCGCGGCGGCATCGTCGCTGCTGGCAAATCGTTTGTAGACGAGGAACGCGAGCGCCAACGTGAGCAGCGTAATCACCAACGCAACCGTGGCAAGTGCATTCAGGGCGGGCGTCGGCGCGGCGCGGCCTGACGTGTAGAGCAGCATCGAGACCGTCGTCGAGCTCGCATCACCGGAGAGGTACTGCGTCACCACGAAGTCGTCGAGCGAGATCGCGAACACGACGGCGGCACTCGCGACGATCGCCGGCGCGAGCAACGGCAGCAGCACCCTGAGCAGCTGGTCGTGCGGCGGCGCGCCGAGGTCGGCAGCAGCCTCCTCGAAGTCCTTGCCGATCGAGACGAGGCGTCCGCGCACGATCACGACGACGTACGAGATCGTGAACGTGACCTGGCCGATGATCTGCGCGTTCGTGCCGAGGTCGATGCCCGGGAGTACCTTGAGGAACAGCAGGAGCAACGCGACACCCATCACGATCTCGGGCGTCACGAGCGGGAGGAGCATGAGCGTGTTGACGGTGCCGCCCCCTGGCCCGCGCCACCGCTGCAGCCCGAGCGCGAGCGCAACACCGATCGGCGTTGCAATGAGGACGCACATGACGCCGAGGAACAGTGTGTGCTTGAGCGCGCCCTGCAGCGCCGGATCGTGGAAGACGCTCCCCGTCGGAGCCGTGAACCAGCGGGTGGAGAAGCCCTGCCAGGCGGTGCGCGACCGGCCGTCGTTGAACGCGAACAGCACGGCGATCGCGACCGGGATGAGCGACCACAGGATGTAGCCGGCCGTGAGGACGACGAGGAATCGTGGCTTGCCCCAGGGGTTGCGCAGCCACGCCATCAGTCTTTGCCCCGATCGTCGGCGCTCCGCGTTGCCCGCAGGTAGTAGATCATCAGCCCGAGCAGGAGAACCGCGAGGACGAGCGTCAAGCACGCGCCCGCGACCTTCTGCGAGCCCTGGCGGGTGAGAAGGTCGATCTGGTTTCCGAACATGCTCGTCTTCGGCGACTGCGAGACGAGATCCTGGGTGTAGTAGTCCCCGAACATCGGCAGCGAGATCAGCACAAGCCCGGCGAGAATTCCCGGCCTCGACATCGGGAGCGTCACGCGCCGGAACGCGCTTGCGGGGCTGGCACCAAGATCGCGAGCCGCCTCGATCTGACGCTGGTCGATCCGGTCGAGCGACGCGTACAGCGGCAGAATCAGGAACGGCAGGTAGCCGTACGTGAGCGCCAGGATCACGGTGACGGGCTGCCCGGCGAGCCACGCCCCCTTATCGGAAAGGAGGTTGCTGGAGAGAAAGACGTGCTCGATCCCCGTCGTTCGCATGAACCGCGTCGCGAGACCGTCCGGGCCGAGCAGGTTGATCCAGGCGAGCATCCGCATCAGGTAGTTGATCCAGAAGGGGAGGATCAGGAGCACGAGAACGAGTCCCTTCCACCGACCGGCGTGCCGTGCTGCGAAGTACGCAACCGGGTACCCGACGAGGAGCGCGAGCGACAGAGCGATGACCACGTACAGAAGCGTGCGGAGCATGACGGTGAGCAACGTGCCGCCCTCCACGATGCTCTTGAGCGTCGCGAGCATGTAGCCGACGTTCCAGTCGAGCGGGTTCCAGAAGGGCACGGGCTCGGAGAGCGTGTTCTGGTTCCCGAACGCGACCGCGACGACAACGTACAGCGCGAGCAGGAAGAAGACCGTCAGCCAGGCGATCCCCGGAAATGCGAGAACACGCCAGGTCCACCGAGAGCTCAACGATCAGCCCGCCTTGAACTTCGCCCAGGCCGTGTCCCAGAATCGCTGCCCCGCGACCGAGAGCTCCATCAGCTGCTGGTTGACGGCGAACTGCTCGGGACGGACAACGGCCTCCGTGAGGCTCTTCGGAATCAGCCCGCTCGCGATCAGGGAGTTCGCGGTGATCGAGTTCTGCGGCGGCGTGTAGCCGACGTAGTTGACCATGTTGTTGTAGGCGACCTTCGGATCGAGCATGTAGTTGATGAACCTGTGGGCGAGCGCTGGATTCTTGGCGGTCTTACCGACGCAGAAAAAGTCGTTCTGGGTGACGCCGTTCTCCCTCGGGGCCCAGAACGAAAGGACGCTCGCCGGCACGCCCTTCGGCATGTAGTAGAACGCTCCGCTCAACATGTCGCCAGACCACGACTGGCAGAGCCAGGACTTCCCCTCCGGCAGGTCCTGGTAACCCGTGATGTTCACCTTGACGTTCGCGATCTTCGTCAGCTGGGAGATGTCCTTGCCGGCCCGGTTGACGATCGCGCCGTCCTCGGTGTTGACGTCCGGTCGACGGTCTTCCCGCATGGCATCGCGCTGAATCGGCATCGCGAGCGCATCGCGCTGATCGTCGAGGATCGCCACCTTGCCCTTGTACGGCGCCGACTCCCAGAAGACGTCCCAGGGAACGTCCATGGCCGCGATATCACGGTCGACCTTGTCGTTCCGCCAGCTGATGCCGTCCGACCAGATGACGTATGGAACGGTGAAGCGGCTGCCACGATCGTAGAACGGGTCCTGCAACGCGGGCCAGATGTTCGGAGCGAGGTTCGGCAGGTAGGAGTGGTTCAGCGGCTGGATCAGCTGCTGCGCCATCATGCTGACGATGCTCGATGACGAAAGGCCCATCACGACGTCGAAGCCGACTGCGCCGGATGCGATCTTTGCGAACGCCTCCGATGCGGAGTTGTAGGTGGCGATCTCGATCTTGCGGTCGGTCAGCTTCTCGAACCCCTTGACGATCGCCGGGTCGATGTAGTCCGCGTAGTTGTAGATCGTCAGCGGCCCCTGCTCGTCGGGCACGTCGTCGGCGATCGGCTCGTTCGTAGGAACGATCGCCCACGTGATCGAGTTGTCCGGACGCGGGAGCGGCAGCCCTCCGGGACCGGTGGGCTTCGGGACGACGTACGGTGACGTGCTCTCGCCCTCGCAGGAGCCGATCGCCGTCGTCGTGTTCTCGCAGCCGGCCAACGCACCGATCGCGCCGATCCCGAGCGCACCGCCCGCGGCTCCCTTGAGGAGGCTCCGCCGGCTGATGCCGCTTCGGTCTTTTGGATGCGCCATGAACGTGGATTGAAGCCTGATCCTGACCAGGAAGTCAAGCCGGGTACGATCCGCAGCATGCACGAGAAGCAGATCGAGATCCGCTGGCGGGACGTCGACGCCTATCGCCACGTCAACAACGCCGTCTACGCGACGTACCTCGAGGAGTGCCGCGACGAGTTCCTCGACCGCGTCCTTCAGGGCGTCGGCGATCCGTGGGACTACGTGCTCGCTCGCGTCGCGATCGACTACCGCCGGGAGCTGACGCAGGCCGACGACATGATCGTCGTCACGTGCGTCGTCGAGCGGATCGGGAACTCGAGCATCACGTTGCGTGAGGTGATCCGAACACTAGAGGGAGAGCTTGCGGCCGAGGCCGAGGCAGTCGTCGTCGCGCGCGATCAGTCGACCGGGCGCTCGCGCCCGCTGACCGAGGCGGAACGCGAGGCGTTCGGAAAGGGTCGCTGATGGCCGCGCCGCGGGTCGCCGTGGTCGGCGCCGGCTTTGCCGGCCTCGCAGCGGCTGATGCTCTCGCGGCGGCCGGAGTCGACGTTGTCGTGCTGGAGGCGCGCGACCGCGTCGGCGGTCGGGTGTGGTCGCGGGAGCTCGAGAACGGTGCCGTCGTCGAGCTGGGCGCGGAGTTCATTCTTCCCGGCAATGACGCGCTCCTCTCGTACGTCGACCGTTTCGGGCTCGGGCTGTGGGGCAAGGATATGCTCTACGGCGACCGGGAGCCGCGCGGCGGGATCGGCGTCGAGCTCCGGGCGATGCACGAGGCGATCGCGCAGATCCGCGACGCGCTGCCGACGTTCGCAGCCGGAACCTCCGCCGCTGCGCTCCTCGACAGCCTGCCGCTCGATCCCGGCGCGAGCGAGGCGATCCGCTCGCGCCTCGAGGTGTCCTCGGCGGCGACGGCCGACCGTGTCGATGCGTCGGCCCTCGCAGGTCTCGCCGCCCACTCGTCCGATATCTGCCCGAGCGTCGCTGGTGGGAATCAGCGGGTGGCCTTGGCGCTCGCAGCCGTACTCGGCTCGGCGATCCACCTCTCGAGCCCCGTCGATCGCATCTCGTGGAGTGACGATGCCGCGGTCATCTCGGCGGCGGGTGCCGAGATCGCAGTCGATCGCGTGGTGCTCGCTGTGCCCGCGAGCGTTCTCGACCGAATCGAGTTCGATCCACCTCTGCCGGAGTCGCTCCGCTCCGCGTATGCGGGGGTCGGATACGGGAACGCCGCAAAGCTGTTCGTCCCGCTCGCGGAGACGCCTCCGACGAGCGCCGTCCTCTCCGTGCCGGAGCGGTACTGGACATGGACAGCCGCTGCAGCGGACGGTGTGCAGTCGGTCGTCAACGCCTTCGCGGGGTCGGCACCGGCGCTCGCCCGCCTCGACGTGGCAGACGGTCCCGCGACCTGGCTTGCGTCGCTTGCGCGGTTGCGTCCCGAGCTCGCGCTGCTTCCGAACGAGGCGGTCTTCAAGGACTGGGACGCCGATCCATGGGTCGGTGCGGCCTACTCGTGCGACCGGCCCGCGACCTCTGCCTGGGCACCCGCCGGCCCGTTCCACATCTGTGGCGAGCACACGTGCGACGGGAACGCGGCGCTGATGGACGGCGCCCTCGCGAGTGGCCTGCGGGTCGCCGATGAGATCCTCCGCGACGATTGAGCGAGCCGGAGGCAGCCTTCAGGCAGTCGCCCGGGTTGCGTGCACGACTGCTGCCCTGTCCGACCCTTGCGTGCGGGAAAAGGTGCGAACCCTGGCGACCGGCTGAAGCCAGCCACCCAGAACAGGCCTCGCCCTACGCTATGCTCCCCGGCAGAATTCCTGACCGAACGGTCAAACACCCTGGAGGTTCGTCCGTGATCGTCCCCGAGCTGCCCGCCGATATCGCCGAGTTGAAGCGCCAGATCGGCGACTTCATCAAGGCAGAGGTGTATCCCGTCGAGCTGAAGATCGCGGAGCGAAACGCGATCGACACGGCCGAGGTCGACGCACTGCGCGCGAAGGCGCGCGCTGCCGGCTTCTCGATGCTCAACATGCCGAAGGAGCTCGGCGGCCGGGATCTCTCGATGTTGGCGCAGGTGGCGCTCGAGGAGGAGTCCGGCAAAGCCACGAACGGGCTCGGGTTCACGGTCGTCGACCGGGGGCCTCGCGAGCTGCTCGAGCTACTGACCCCGACGCAGGTCGAGAAGTACGTGATGCCGATCGTGCGCGGTGAGTTTCGCGAGGCGTGGGCGCTCACCGAGCCGGGTGCCGGCTCGGATCTCGCCGCACTCGCTGCCACGGCCGATCGCGACGGCGACGACTGGGTGATCAACGGCGAGAAGTGGTTCGTCACGAGCGAGGGCGACGCTGGGATCTATCTCGTCGCCGCGGTGCACGAGGGCGAACAGCTGCTCTTCCTCGTCGAGCCCGGCACCCCCGGGATGGAGATCACGAAGACGCCGCGGTTCCTCCACGACCCGTACCTCGACCACCATCCCGAGATCGTGTTCACGAACTGCCGCGTGCCGGCGGCGAACCAGGTCTCCGGCGGCGATTCCGGGTCACGCGAGTGGATCCTCGTGGAGCGCCTGTTCATCGCAGCCCGCTGTTGCGGCGCGGCGCTGCGGCTCCTCGACGAGGCGTCGAGCTGGGCGCAGGCGCGCGAGGCGTTCGGTGGGCCGATCATCGAGAACCAGGGCGTCTCGTTCCCGCTTGCAGACTCGCTGACGGAGCTCCACGCCGCCCGGCTGCTGACCTACCACGCGGCGCACGCCTTCGACAAGCTCGAGGATCGGAAGGTCGTGCACGGCAAGGTCGCGATGGCGAAGCTCTTCGCGTCGGAGATGGCGGGTCGCGTGGCCGACCGCGCGGTGCAGATTCACGGCGGTCGCGGCTACATGCACGAGAACGCGGCCGC
>JBKJVI010000132.1:0-10132 GCA_046590225.1 Gaiella sp.
TTCGCGCCTCCACGGTCGTCTCGCCGGCCACGATCAGCAGCGGCGTATCCGCGAGCGTCTCGGACTGATGGACGAGCTGCCGAGCGGTCGCAGCGTTCGCGCGGCGCTTGAACTCCACCGCGATCCGCTCCTCCCGGCCGGCAAACCGTAGGATCGCATCGACCCGGCGACCCGCCGGGCCGGGTTCGGCGACCACCGTCAGACCGGGAACCTCGCGCAGGACGCGCAAGGCGTCGGCCTCGAACCTCCCCTGAATATTCACAATTACAGTTTTTTTCATCACGCTTGTGAATATAGCGTATCTTGTGAATTAATAGAAGGTTGATCGTGTAATCGTTGCCGGCTGCCGCGCTCGCTGACCGGGGTCGGGACATCGCTTCGACCGCAACCTATCGGCCGTTCCGAGCGATCCGTTCGAGTGTTGCGCGACCATGGTCGGGTGCCTGTTTCAGGCGTGTCCGCGCAGGACGGGGATCACACGGTGCCGGTCAGGTTGGGCGAGACGGCGGGAGCGATCGTGGCTGTCACGGATCGGGCCTGTGAGCAGCATCTCGACAGCGAGTACGGCGAGCTATGCCGATCGCTGATTGATCGGCTGGCCCGGATGCGCCCCTCGCCGATCGGTCGTGGTGACCTCCGGATCTGGGCTGCTGGGGTGGTGTACACGGTCGGCTCGATCAACTTCCTCTTCGACAGGTCGCAGACGCCGCACATGCGCGCCGACGAGCTTGCCGAACGCCTAGGCGTTGCGAAGAGCACGGTGGCGAACAAGTCCGCGCGGATCCGCGCACTCCTCGGGCTGACCTGGTACGAGCCGGAGCTAACTCGGCGCAGCATGCTGGAGCAGAATCCGCTTGCGCGGCTCGTATCGGTGAACGGCATTCCCGTCGACGCGCGCGCGCTCCCCGCCGAGCTGCAGGACGAGGCGCGGCGGCTCGGGTTGATTCCCGACCTCGATACTCGAATGCCAGCGTGACCGGCGCTGCCGATCTCGCGGCGCTCGACGCGTTGATCGAGGAGCTGACGTTCGACGCGTACGGCGACGAAGAGCAGCTGGTCGGATTCCTGACCGGAGCAGAGGATGCGCTCACGGTCGGTGAGACCGCGACCGTCGCCGCAGCGGAGATCCGGGTCGTGGCTATCGACTGCGGACCGGACGCACGGCGCGGCCTGCTCGCCGTCTGCGAGCGAGATCACCAGCGCTTCGAGTTGTCGCTCGCCGACCTCGTACTTGGCACGTCATCCGAGCTCGGCAGGATCGTCGCCGCCTACCGGCGCTGGCTCGGCTGCGACCCATATCCCGCCCTCGCATAGGTCACTCGGGGCAGTGCCAGATGGGCAGATCACGATGACCACGTTCGAGTCGGCAACGACCGAAACGGCCGAACCAGGCTTCCCCGAGCGGCTGCGGCAGCAGTCGCTCGAGCTGGAGGCGCCTGGCGTGAGACGACGGCTCCCCCGTGGTTTCCTCCCGTTGAAACACGAGGACGTCGGCATCGGCGAGGGAACCAACTCGACTGCTCGAGGGGAGAGAGGCTACTCCTAACACGGTCGAGTTCGGTGATGGTCTCTACTTTGCGGCGGCGAGCACAACCGACACACCATCGAAACAGTGTGTCGTTTCCTCCTGCGCGACACGCTTGGTAACGAGCTTCGCGACCTTGCGCGTCTCGGGCCGGATGTCGATCAAGAACTCGATCCCGAGCGAGCGAGCGAGCTTGACGAGCGTAGGGAACTCAGGGTTGTGCTCGCCCGATTCCAGACGCGCGACATAAGGCTGCTTCACTCCGATCCGGTCTGCTAGCGCCCGCTGCGATAGTCCCTCGCGAACGCGGTACTCGATCAGCTGGGCGGAAACGAGGCGCGCGAGCGCGGTCTGTTCCCACTCCTCGCGGAAGTCTGGGTCGCGAAGCATCTCCGCCGCGATCACGGCGCGGTGTGTCTTCGCTGCGGTCTTTGGTTGTTTGCTCATCGCATTCGTACGATAACTACAGAGTTATCAAACGTCAAGGACTTTTGGTGAGCCTAGCGCGGGTAGCGACCGCGTCGATCACGCGCCGCCGCAACGGCAGAATCAAAATCGGCCTTGTCCGACTTCGTTGCGAACGCAAGAATCACGAACTCGCTCTCACCGATACGGCCGTAGATCGGCCGCACCTGAGACCTACCCTGCCGAGGACGAAGCTCCAACAAGCCAGATTCGCCCTTCAGCGCCTTCATGTGCGGCGGTGGAAGCCGCGGCCCCAGCCGGCGGAGCTTATCGATTGCGGTGTACGTCGCCTTGCGCTCCTCCCGACTCTTCACGGCCTCGAAGTCGAGAACAGCGTCCGGGTCGTAGGTGACGCGAAACGGGTGCTGGCTCATCACCACAGCCCGCTACTTGCCGGAGCGGATCGCCATGATCAGCCGGAACACGAATCACCCCCAAAGACCCGATCCAAACACAACGGCGGCCGACCTCCGTAGCCGCCGTCGCCGGCGATGGCCGTCTACCCACACTGTGCCCACACGTATCGTGGGAATTGTCGCGCCGGGAGGGTTCGACATCTCAGGTGAGCTCAAAAGTCTCTGCAATTGTGGATGTTCCACTGGAGGGTGGAAATCGTCCCCGGGAAGGCACACTGGTCTCCGCGGACCTGACCGCCCTGTCGAGGGTGTGCCATCGCGAGACCGAGCGACAGATATTTCTTGAGCTCACAAGATGATCGAGGCTCGGCTCGTCAGCCCATCAGGGTCGCCGCTACTCCGACCAGGGATCAGTTGGCGACCCTTGACTCATCGGCTAGCGCAGCCTATTTTCAGTGTGACGGGAGGGCGTTCAGTGTGTGACGGTTGGCCTTGTTGGGCCGCTGGCACAACGTCGTCTCGTCTTCTTCGCGGAAAATGTACGGGGGCAGGTGCCACCGAGAGAAAGGTCGTAAATGTTCGCGTCCCGATGTACGCTCGTCTCGCTCACGCTAGCGCTTGCGATCCTGCTCCCTGTCCTCGGAGCGTCTGCCGCGCGAGCCGAGACGACCGTTCGGGCTTCTGCCGCGCGAGCCGAGACGACCGTTCGGGCTTCCGCCGCGGCTGCCCGTTGCAAGAAGGTTGGCACTGGCCTGCGCTGGAAGCACGGTGGCCGCACGGGAACGCTGTACACAATCGAAGGCGACAAGGCATCGTCGTGCACGCTCGGGATCGCCTGGCTGAAACGAATCACCAACTATCGCACCACCACGTATCCGCGCGGTTGGTTCTGTACCACGGCGTCCGCGACAACTACCGGCGTCTGTTACACCGGGGACGCCAAGTCGACCTTCACATGGACCTACGGACGGAAGTAGCCGTTTCGAGGACATCGGGGGTCTGGTGATAGACGGCCAGGCTCCTGGGTTATAAGGCCCTCCACCCGGCGGGCCTTCCCACTTTCCCGGCCCAGAATTCCCGTTGCCGAGTTGCTGGGTGACTTGAAGCGGGTTGCCGCCGACCACGACGTCTACGCGCTGACCGAGTACCGGGAAGTCGATCGCTCGAACCTGCTCGGGAGGATCACGAATGAGCACGTGGTGCCCTCTCCGTGCTCCCTCGGATAGCGAATACCCCGACTAGCAGGGGCGTTCCCTGCCAGGTGCGCCCATCCATCCATTCGAGTGATCTTCGGCGGCGAACGCCAGGCTGTGCTCACAGGCCGAGCAGCCTGGCCTTTGCTGCTGTGAATTCGTCGTCTGTGAGCACGTCGTTTCGATGGAGTTCGGCCAGACGCTCTAGGCGGTCGAGATCGTCGTGCGATCCCGTTGCCAGAAGGAGTGATGCGGGCACCGGGGCTGCGGCCGTCGCCTCGCTCGACGATGGCGCTTGAGGAACTGGCTGTTGGGTGTCGGATCGGTGGTCGTCCTCCGAGCGCTTCGATCGTGCGGTGCGGTTCGCGCGTGCAGCGATGGCCGCCTCCGACGCAGCCTTTCCGCGGGCGCTGACGCGGCCCCATTGCTCGTGGAGCCAGTGGCGAAGCGGCGGGGGTTCGGCATCAGGGAACTCGCGCAGCGTCAGTCGCCGGAGGGCCACGACCAGGAAGCCCGCGATGGCAGCGAGGAACACAAACGCGGCGAAGCGCGTGAGTGAGTCGATCACGCCGGCGAGCAGGAGGACGAACGCGACCGCTATCGCCATCCCGATCACGAAGCCCTGCGACTCGAGGTAGGGCGCGAGCGATCGCCGCACCGCGGTCGCCCGCCGGCCGATCCCCATCAGGGCCGCCCAGAGCAAGGCGACAGCGCCGATCGCGAGGACGACCCACAGCGCCGCGCGCAGGGGCTCGGTGAAGATACGCCAGGCAGCCGCCGCTGCATCCCGCGCGTCGGGTTGGATCGCGAGCCGATCGAGCACGACGCCGCGGACAACGCCCACGAGCAGGAGCAGGAGTCCGGCTCCTGCGGCGAGACCGATGCCGATATCCCGCACTGTTTCGCGCCTGCGGTCGCGGGCCTGCCAGATCGCGACGGTGTAGAGAGAGAGGGCGAGCAACGGTAGGAACCAACCGGCGGCGTCGAGCAGCCGGAGTGCGCGCTGGACGACCCCGAGCTGGCCGGAGCGGACTACCTCGATACTGCCCGCGTCGGCCGGGATCTGTGCCGCAAGGCCGGCGCCAAGCCCGATCCGCGCGGTCGCCTCCTCGAGAATCGGGCGCAGCTCGAGTCGGACGACTCCTCCCTCGGTCGAGACGCCGTTTCCACCACCCTTCACAACCACGCTCACGAACTGCTCGTGTGCTTGCCGGTTGGCGCCCACCCAGAGACCCTCGAGGAAGGGCGTACGCAGCGCCCGGTCGAGCGCCTGATAGGCACCCTGGCGGAGCGCGGCCGCCGCCAGGTTGGAGAAGGGGTCGGCGTCCTTTGGCAACACCTTTTCCAGCTCCGCGGAGACATCGACTCGGCGATACAGCTCATCGACCGCATAGTTCGTCACAGCCGTGCGAACCGCGGGATTCTGAAGCAGCGTCCCGCTCGTCTGCGCATAGACATTCGTGTCGAGCACCTGACGATGCACCCAGACCGCAAGGACGGACGCCAGCGCGACAACAGTCGCCACAACCACGAGCGCGCGCACGACCCCACGGCGCAGATGGGTAGGCCCGGCCCTCTCCTGCAACCCGGATGTTGCGTCTGCGGCTTCAGCCTTCAATCTCCGCCCAACACTACTGCGAAGTGGCTCGACTTCCCCACAGAGCCCCTCAACCGCATGAGTCCGCCGGCCCGCGGAGACTATGAGGGCATGTCGTCCTCCAGCTTGGGGGCCGGCTCGGTCGAAAGCCTCAACGGGGTGCGTTACCCGTTGCAACCCTCGCGATGTCCGAAAAAGACCGAGCTGGCTATCGAGTGCTGAACCGCACATCGACATCCGGGAGCCCCTCGAAGCGCGAGAACGTCCCCTCGTCTGCGATCTCCTGTGCGGCCTGAAGGAACCCAGACCACGCGGTGCGTGCGAGCGTGCCCCCAACGCTGATCCGGCGCACTCCGAGGGAAGCAGCTTCTGGAACCGTGATGAATGGCGCGTTGACCAGGAGGTTCACCGGCTTGGGTGATACTGCGGCAACGATCGCGGAAATCTGCGCGACGGTGCCGATCCTCGGAGCGTAGAGGCAGTCTGCACCGGCTTCGGCGTACGCCTGCAGCCGTCGGATCGTCTCGTCGATGTCGGGGCGTCCCGCCACGAAGCCCTCGGATCGCCCTGTGAGGACGATGCCCGTTCCGCTTGCGTCGATCGCTCGCCGCGCGGCTCGAATGCGATCGACAGCAAGCTCGAATTCGTACAGAGGCTCAGCCGCGTCGCCTGTCGAGTCCTCGATCGAAAGCCCCGCGATCCCGGTCTCTGCGGCGAGCCTCACGTTCGTGCCGACCTGCTCCGGATCGTCGGCGAAGCCACCCTCGAAGTCCGCGTTCACCGGGAGGTTCACCGCACCCACGACGGCACGAAGATGCTCGAGTGCCTGATCGAGGAGGAGCTGATTGTCGGCTCGGCCCAGCGTCCATGCGTAGCCAGCACTTGTCGTCGCCAACGCCTCGAAGCCGGACTGTTCAAGCGCCAGGGCGCTGCCGGCGTCCCAGGGGTTCGGCATCACAAAACAGCCAGCGGCGTGTAGCCGGCGAAAAGCATCGACCTGATCGTCCTGCACAGTCACGGCACACCTCGTCGGGAAGGGTTGGGTGCCGACACGCTAGCCGAGCCGGTCACACGTTTGGGCGCAAACAGTGATTGTCGAGGGCTGCGGCCGCAGTTGGCGCAGCCGGTGGCTCGCTTCAGGGAACCGGCATCTCTCGACAGCGGCGACTGACCCGGGACGTGGGCGACGGGGACGCCGAAGACGCGCGGTTGCGTCGATCTCCGGCGGCCCTGTTCGAGCACGCTGCCGATGGTGGCCGCCCAGAGGTCGCGAAATCCCATCAGCCGACACTACCGCCTCGTGCGTGCCGCTCGGCCGACAGAGCCTGCAGGCGGGCTGTACCGAAGACGTCGATCCCAGCCGCGCCGACCACCTGGCGGGAACACGCCGTCCGTGGATGTCCGATCAGGCCAGCGTTGCGACGAGCACGAGTGTCCGCGAACTGGCAACGTACCCCGGGATCTCCCTCGCGCTCTCAATGCGCGTGTCACCTCCACCGAGACGCACTCCGTCGGCCGTCTCGAGTTCGCCCTCGAGAACGTGCAGCACCACCGCTCCTGCACTCTCAAGGGCGAGCTCCTCACCCTCCGCCAGGCGGTGCACCGTGAGCGTCGGTCGCAGCACGCCCCGCCGGACGATCAGGTTGAAGTCGTGCGCAACACCGTCCACGGCACACGTAGTGTCGGAGTCTCCCGAGAACGCGTGCGGCACGAGCTGCTCAAGGGCCACCGGAGCGTCGGAGCCATGGGTCAGGGTCATCGGCGGGCCGTCGAGCTGCACGATGATGCGGTCGTAGCCGGGGAAGGTCGAGAACGGACCCGAGCCACGCAGCTCGGCAATCGAGAGCCGCCAGTCGAACGCATCGAGCGCGGCGCCGGCCGGCTCCACGGCAAGCTCGGTCGTCGAGCCCTGCCCGTTCTTCCACGGCATCACGCGGCAATCGACGGAACGGATCGTCCTCGGTGTCGCCATGAAGTGCACCTGATCCTACGGCCCGAACGGCGCCGACGGGATAGCCTGTCGCGGTGGCTCCCCTTTCCGTTCTCTTCGAGCGCAATCGTGCCTGGGCTGCACAGATGGTGGCGAACAACCCGCGCTTCTTCTCCGACCTCCTCGAGCGGCAGAACCCCGAGTACCTCTGGATCGGCTGCTCGGACAGTCGCGTGCCCGCGAACCAGGTCGTCGACCTCGCACCGGGCGACGTGTTCGTCCACCGCAACGTCGCAAACGTCGTCGTGCACACCGACCTCAACTGCCTCTCGGTCCTCCAGTACGCCGTCGACATTCTCCGCGTCAAGCACGTGATCGTCTGCGGTCACTACGGCTGTGGTGGGGTCAAGGCGTCGCTCGAGGGCGCTCGACACGGGCTCGTGGACAACTGGCTGCGCCACGTTGTGGACGTGAACGAGAAGCACGCCGCGGAGATCCAGTCACTCCCCGAAGCCAAGCGACTCGATCGGCTGTGCGAGCTGAACGTGATCGAGCAGGTCATGAACGTCTGCCAGACCACGATCGTGGAGGACGTCTGGACGCGCGGTCAGGAGCTCATCGTGCACGGCGTTATCTACGACCTGCAGGATGGGCTCCTTCGAAGCCTGTGTGCCAACGCGACGTTTCTCGATCCGACCGATCCGAAGTGGTTACAGCCCGGTTCGAGGAATGGCCCGGCCGCAACGCTGTAAGGTTCACAAATGCTGATCGACCTCAGCCATCGCATCACCGATGGGATGATTACCTACCCGGGCCTCCCTGCCCCCGTCATCGGCACACACCTCTCACGCGAGGCGGCCGAGGAACTGTACGGCCCAGGGATCACGTTCCACATTGGCCTCCTGACGCTGTGCACGAATACGGGCACGTACATCGACGTGCCGTTTCACCGCTACGCCGACGGCCACGATCTCGCCGATCTGGCGCTCGAGCAGGTCGCGGGCCTGCCCACGGTCGTGCTCGACCGGCGCGGGATCGAAACGATCGAGATCACGCCGGACGAACTCGAAGGTCTCGAGGGGCACGCCGTGCTCGTGCGCACCGATCACTCCCAACACTTCGGCGCAGAGCGCTACTTCGAGAACCATCCCCATCTGAGTGCCGCTTCCGCCGAGGCGCTCGCCGCCGCCGACGTCTCCTGCGTGGGCATCGATTCGCTCAACATCGACGGCACGAAGACGGGTGAGCGGCCCGTGCACTCGATCCTCTTGAGGGCCGGGATTCCTATCGTCGAGCACCTCACGAACCTCGCCGCGCTCCCCGGCAAGGGGTTCGAGTTCACTGCGGTGCCGCCGAAGATCGAGGGCGCCGGCACGTTCACCGTGCGCGCGTTTGCAGCGGTCTGACGAGGCGCAGGAACGGTGGCGACGGGATTCGCAGCCGGGCCGTACAGACTCTCGGTCGTAGCCGAGACGGGAGTCCGGTTCGGCGATTTCGCGCCGTACGTCGCGGCGATCGACGACGACGGTACGGTCGTGTTCTCGGCGACGCTGACAGAGGGTGGCTCGGGGGTCTTCTCAAGCGACGTGGGACGGATCACGACGGTCGCCGACTCGACCACCGGTTCATTCCACGAGATACGGAGCCACCCGGCCTCAATTGGGACAGAATCGCCCGTCGCCGCTCGACTCAGCCGCAGACCTCGCATCGCGACTCCCCCGCGCCGTGGGCGGACGCCGCAGGGAACGTCCGCTGCGAAGCGTATACATGCCGAACAACGGACAAGGAGACAGGAATGAGCTTCTTCTGCCGCGTCGGTCTGCACCGATGGTCATTCAGCACCCAGCTTCTCGACGAACCCGGACACCGCACGCACACGGAGATCGTCCGCGCACGCTGTACGCGCGATGGGTGCGCCCGCTATGGGGCCTGGAGCCTCGTTCACCGTGAAGCGTCGCTCCCGGGGCCGACCTCGAGGAACACGCCCGCGCGACTCGCCTGACGTCGACCATCGTTGTACCTCCCCGCAGCGTGTGTCCGCACGCACCCAACGAGGTGACCTCACACGAGCGGGGATCAGCGCGTTGAGAAGAGCATGACACGCGCAGCCGGAGAGGCTGATCTGCGGGCGAAGCGGATCGAGAGCCCGTACGGCCCGATGACGATCGTCGGTTCCTCGGAAGGAGTACGCGCGATCCTCTGGCACGACGACGATCCAACACGGGTCGGCCTGTCTGGTATCCCGTTGGACCGAGGTACGGTCGACGTCGTCGACACCGCGGCGTTCCAACTCGAGGAATACTTCGACGGAACACGGGGGGCGTTCGACCTCATACTCGACCTTCGAGGAACGCCATTCCAGATCGCGGCATGGCGGGCGCTGTCGGAGATCCCGTACGGCGAGACGCGCACGTACGCCGCGCAGGCAGCGCTGCTCGGGATGCCGGCAGCGGCACGGGCCGTCGGCACCGCCAATGGGCGCAACCCGCTCTCGATCGTCCTCCCCTGCCACCGCGTCGTCGGGAGCGACGGCACTCTACGGGGGTTCGCGGGGGGTCTCGGGGCGAAAGCCGCGCTACTTGCTGTCGAGGCGGCTCGGGTGGACGCTCCGGCGTGGGGCTGAGAGCTCGAATCAGAATGACGCTTCGTCGCCGGGGCGTGATGGGCGAGCGCGATGCGAGGACGCAGGGAGCCGCAGATATGGGACATATCTGGGCGACCGAGGACGAAGCAGCGTGCCGCCCAGCACGTTTCGGCGGCACAAGTCTTATTCTGATTCGAGCTCTACAGCCTGACGCCCCGCGCGTCCCGCGCCAAGATCCACCCCCGCCCCGGGTGTACGTGCTGGCCGCACTGCTAGGCTTTTTCGGCCCGGTCACGCTAGGTGGGGAGGCAGCGGTTCCCTGAACCCGAAATCCGCTCCAGCGGGACCGAACGCCGTCCGAGGGACGGTTTCATCGGGATTGGTCTGCGCACGAGGTGTTGACAGGTCGGGTCCCGCGCACTGGGAGCGTTCGAACCGCGTCAGATCCGGAAGGAAGCAGCGCTAAGGACTCCCTCTCAGGT